>JBGASS010000392.1:0-2747 GCA_044229555.1 Holophagaceae bacterium | reverse complement strand
CACTCTCCGCCAGAAAAGGCCGCCCCAAGGGCGGCCTTTTCTGTTCGGCGGAGAGCGGGGGATTCGAACGGCAATGGCGTTCCCGCCGATCGGACGCTCTCGTGTCCCCCCGCTCGCCCGGACCTGCGGTTCGCGGCCCCCGAACCGACCATTCGCCACCCCGTTCAGGCAAGCTCGGGGCTTCCGGGAAGCCTTCCGGGCGGGTTCGAATAGCATTTGCGAACCAACCCTGCTGTCCCCTGGAGGTATCCGTGCGCCCTGAATCCCCCCTGACCCTCAACCGCGAAACCCTGCGCCGGCTTTCCCCTTCGGAGGTCCAGGCCCTCGCCGCCGGGGTGGACCGCAACCCGACCTACCAGATCTCCGCGGGCCATGGCCTCTGTTCCGTGAGCATGGGTGTGACCGGCAACAGCCTTGGCTGCACCACCAGCGTGTCGATCGCCACCCTGCCCACCTCCGGGGTGCTGACGGCCGTGCCGCACTAGCCCTTGCCCAGCCTCCGCCCCGGAACCGCCCTCTGGAGGCGCCTGCGCAGCAAGGCCCTCTGGGGGGCCTTCGCCTTCGTCGTGCTCGCGGTGCAGCCCTTCCTCCTCTGGAAGTGGCAGGCCATGGGCACGCCGGTCCTGCGCCGGGCGGGGGACGAGCTGAGCCACATGCTCATGATGGGCTCCCTCATCTGGCTCTCGCCGGTCCCCTGGGAATGGCGGAGCCCCTCGGGCCAGCCGGTGCTGAGCTGGGGCGCGGCGCTGCGCGCCTTCCTCATGGGGGAGGCCGTCATGATCGCCATCACCTACCTCGACAGCGGCTTCAACCGGCTCGCGGCCCTCAAGCCCAACAGCCTGGGGGTCTACCTCCTGGACCTCTGCCTCTGGGGCCCGGCCTTCTTCCTCGTGGGCCTGCTCACGTCGCGGCAGGCGCGCCTCGAGCATGAGCAGGCGGACATGAAGGAGCAGGTCATCGAGGCCCAGGTGCGGCACCTCCAAGGCCAGATGAACCCCCACGTCCTCTTCAACGGGCTCAACAGCCTGGCCGAGCTGCTCCAGCAGGACCCCCGCGAGGCGGAGCAGTGCCTGCGCGCCATGGCCAGCCTGCTGCGGCGCATCCTGGACGCCTCCGAGGTGCAGAGCCATCCCCTGGGCGAGGAGCGGGCCCTCGTGGAGGACTACCTCGCCGTCGAGTCCGTGCGCCACGGGCGGCGCCTGCGCATCGAATGGGACTGGGACAGCCGCCTCGACCACCTCCCCGTGCTGCCCCTCCTGATCCAGCCCCTCGTGGAGAACGCCCTGAAGCACGGGATCTCCCGGACCCGAGGAGGCGGCCGCCTCCGGCTCGCCGCCTGGCTCGACGGCCCGCGGCTCCGCCTGCAGGTGGCCAACGAAGGGCCGCCGCCCGCGCCGCCGCGGGACGGCCGCAAGGGCATCGGCCTCAAGAACCTCCGCTCCCGCCTCGCCCTCGCCTACGGCGACTCCGCCCGCCTCGACTTCGTGAGGAAGGACGACTGGACCCTGGCGGACCTCGACCTCCACGTCCCTCTCCTGCAGGAACGCCATGAACCCGCTGAACGCCGCCCCGCTTAACGTCGCCCCCCTGCACGTTGCATTGGTGGATGACGAGCCCCTGGCCCGGGCCCGGGTCTCCCGGCTGCTGACGGGCCTGGGCTGCAAGGTCGTTGGCGAATTCGAGGACGCCGAGGAGCTCCTCGAGGCCCTGGCCCGGGGGCTGCGCCCCGACGCCCTCTTCCTGGACATCGAGATGCCCGGGGCCTCCGGACTGGAGGCCGTCGCGGAGATGCGCCAGAGGATCCCCGTGGTCTTCATCACGGCCTATCCCGAGCACGCGGTGCGGGCCTTCGACACCAACGCCGTGGACTACCTCCTCAAGCCCGTGTTCGAGGACCGGCTGGCCCGCTCCCTGGAGCGGGTCCACCAGCACCTGGCCATCCGGGACATGGGCCCGGGAGCCAAGCCGGCGGCCTCCGCGCCGCTGCGGTTCCCCGCCCGGGCCGGGGGCGGCCACCTCTTTCTCGAGTTCCGCAAGGTGAGCTATTTCGAGCTGGTGGACGGGGCCGTCTTCGCCTGGGCCGGAGGGCAGCGGTTCCGGTCGCCCTGGGACAGCCTCGCGGAAGTGGAGGGCACCTACCCGGACGCCGGGCTGATGCGCATCCAGCGGAACCTCCTGGTGCGCCCCGAGGCGGTGATCGGCCACCGCAGCCTGCCCAACGGCCGGGCGCGGGTGCGCCTGGCGGACGGGAAGGAGCTGGAGGTGAGCCGCAGCATGACGCCGCGTCTCCGCGGGATCCTGGGACTGGCGCGGAGCATCCAGGCCTGAGGTCCGTTCCCGCCCTCCCGAACCGCCGTTCCGCCCTCCACGCCCGGGTTCGGGGCCGTTCCCGGCCGCCTTCGCCCCCGTTCCCGCGCCCCTTCCAGGCCCCTCGCGGGCCTTTCCTGGTGGCCCCGGGCAGGGCTCCGCACACTCCTCCCATCGCCCGGCCTGGACGACCAGCACACCGGGTTCCCTCATTCCCCTTCTTCCCCCAGGAGACGCCATGTCCTCCAAGAAGCTCACCCTCACCAAGGAAACCCTCCGCCAGCTGGACAACGTGGACGCCGTGAACGGTGCCGGCCTGGTCACGCTGCACAACACCTGCGTGTGCCCGATCCCCAACACCACCACCATCCGCTTCAGCATCGGCGGCTGCCCCAGCATCGCCTGCGGCACCCTGACGGGCGGCACCAGCATCATCAACC
>JBGASS010000391.1:0-2755 GCA_044229555.1 Holophagaceae bacterium | reverse complement strand
TGGACCCTCCTGGCCTTCGCGGCCCTGGCGGCCGCCATGCTCACGAAGGGGCTCGCGGGGCCCGTCATCCTGGGCGGGGTGCTGCTCTTTTCCCTGCCGGTGGCCTGGGGGGATCCGCCGGTGCGCCGCGCCGTGCTGCGGGTGGGCTTCCACCCGGCGGGCTGGGCCCTCTTCGCCGCCCTCGCCGGACCCTGGTTCTGGCTCGTGGACCGGGCACACCCGGGCCATGCCGCCTACTTCTTCATCCATGAGCACTTCGCGCGCTTCAGCTCCAATGTCCACAGCCGGCAGGGCTCGTCGAATCCCCTGCTGGACAAGTTCTACTTCATCGGGGTCCTTGCCGTCGGCCTGCTGCCCTGGCTTTCCATGGCCGCGCTGGGCCTGAAGCGCGGACTGCTGTTCGTCCGCCGGGCCAGCGGCCCGGTTCTCCAGGGCGCCACCCTGCGCCGCTGGACCGTGGCCGCGGTGTGGTGGTCGGCCCTCTGGCCCTTCCTCTTCTTTACCCTCTCGGGCTCCAAGCTCCCGCCCTACGTCCTGCCCTGCATCGTCCCGATGATGGTCCTGGCCTGCGTCTTCGAGCAGGAGGGGGAGGAGCCCGCCTCCCTCCGGCGGGTGGCGGTGGAGCTTCTCGTCCTGGCGCTGGTCCTGATGGCGGCCGCGGTGCTCTTCCGGGAGGACGTGGACGGCGAAGGCTGGGCCTTCGCCGCGGGCCTGGCCTACGGCCTGCTGGGGCTCTGGGCCCTGCGGCCCGTGGGGCTGGACGCCAACCGCTGGATCGCCGCCCTCGCCGGCTGCTTCCTGCTGTTGGCCCATGCCGGCGACCGGGCCGTCTCCCTCGACAAGGATCCGGGCCCCATGGTCCGGCTGGCCCCCCCGAACGCCCAGTGGATCAGCTACGGGATCCATTTCCACGGCCTGCCCTTCCACGCGCGGCAGCGGGTGGCGGTGGTGGCGGGGACCGGCGAGCTGGCGGACGGGCGCGCCCGGGCCGGCGAGGCCGAGCGAGGGCGCTGGATCCCGGAGCATCCCGAGGACCTGCTGCCCTTGGCCCGCCGCATGCGGGCGGAGCATCCGGAGCGCCCGGTCATGGCGCTGGCCAAGGCGCGGGACTGGGACCAGGCGCCCGCGGCGGCCCGCGCGGCCTTCCGGGAACGGCACCGCCGGCACGACATGGTGCTGCTGGAGCTGGACGACTGAAACCCGCTGGTTCGCCCGGGACCGACCGCCCCAGAATGGAGCCATGGCCCACCGCATCCTCGACACCATCACGGCGAAGGACCACCGCCTCTCCAGCTACCGCTATTTCGAGCTGCTCGTGCATGCCTACGTGGTGGTGCTCCTCATCTCCAACCTCGTGGGGCAGAAGTCCACGGACCTCGGGCCCCTCCGCCTGAGCGGCGCCCAGCTCCTCTTCCCCATCACGTACATCTTCAGCGACATCTTTAGGTTCCTCGCTGAATCGAGTGGGTGACTACCTCAATGGTACCCCGGCCTGAGGTCGAGCTTGCCGGCGAGGAGGTAGGCGACGGCGATGAGGTTACGGGTGGTGCGGTAGCCGCGGGCCTTGGCTTTGGCGGCCTGGATGATGGAGTTGATGCCCTCCAGCAGTCCATTGCTGATGCCGCTTCGGAACCAGCGCAGCACGCCGGCCGCGTGCTCGGCCAGGGTCTGGGCCACTTTCCTCACTGGCTCCAGGCCCGTCTGCCAGGCCAGTTCGCACCAGTCCTCCAGAAAGGCCAGCGCGGCCCTGGGGTTGGGCTGTTCATAGAAATCCTGAAGGGTCAGCTTCATCTGGTAGGCCGTGGCGGTGTCGAGGTTCATCTGCTGGAGTTCGCGCAAGCGTTCACGCTGGTCTGCCCGGAGGTTCCCGGGGTTCCTCTGCCAGAACCACCGGGTGCGCTTCAGCTCCGGCCGTTCCTTGCTTTCCTCGCGCCGAACCTTGTCCACGGCGTCGCCCATCAGCTTCATCACATGGAAGCGATCGAAGGTCACATGCGTGTCCGGGAACGCCGCTGCGAAGCCTTTGATGAAGGCGTTTGACATGTCGATGCAGGCTTCCTTGATCCTCGCGGCATCGCCGCCGTGGGCCTGCAGGAAGGCCTTGAACGCCCCGATGGTCGTGTGGTCACGGCCCGCGATCGCATACATCAGCCGCCGCTTCCCGAGGTCCATGAACAGCGTGATGTAGTCGTGACCGCGCCTCGCCGCGGTCTCGTCCACGCCGATGGCGGCGACATCCGCCAGGTCCACCTGCTCCAGAGCCTCGTCCACATAGTGGTGCATCACGCGCCACAGCCGCGTGTCGTGCTCCCCCGCGATCCGCGCCACGGCGTTCACGGGCATCTCACCCATCAGCGCCATCATCAGCGCCTCGAACAGCAGCGTAAACCCCGAGCCGGCCCGCGCCCACGGCACTGACACCTGCTTCACTCCGTGGTCGTCGCACTTGCACCGCGGCACCCTAGCCGTGAGGTAGGCCGCGTGCTGGAAGAAGTCCAGGTGCCGCCAGCTCTTCTCCACCGTGTCATGGGCCTTCGCCGGCTTCCCGCACTCGGGACAGGGAAAGGTCGAGCCGGGCTCGAAATCCACCAGGATGTCGAGCCGCTTGGCCTCCAAGGAGAAATCGAGGGATTTCACCTCCCAGGGAGACTGAAGACCGAGCGCCACTTTGAAGAGGGTGTTGGGATCCATCCCCTATGATCGCCGCCCCGGGGTACCATTGAGGTAGTCACCCACTCGATTCAGCGAGGAACCC
>JBGASS010000390.1:0-2758 GCA_044229555.1 Holophagaceae bacterium | reverse complement strand
CGATCTTGACTGGAGCCGGCGGAGGGATATGAACCCCAACCTGCTGATTGCGAATCAGCTGCTCTACCCTTGAGCTTCTTAGGATACGAAGGAGCATGCTTGAAGCATTGCGTGCGGAAAGATCGGCAGGCAATGCGAGCACGCTAAGGCGCAAGGCCGCATACTGTCCCGAGAATGAGGTAAGGCCATGAAGCTCCGGGTCATCGTTCACGAAGCGGAAGAAGGCGGATTCTGGGCCGAAGTCCCGGCCCTTCCCGGCTGCGTCACCGAAGGGGAGACGATGGAAGCCCTGAAGGCCAATCTTCACGAAGCCATTACGGGCTGGCTGGAAGCTTCTGAAGCCCAGGCCGGACCCTTGGAGAAGGGCATCGAACTGGAACTTGCGGTGTGACGCCCCCCAGCGGTCTGGACTTCATCCGCTTCCTGGAATCGCACGGATGGCGGCTGGAACGGATCAAGGGCAGCCACCACGTTTTCGGAAAGCAGGGGGAACGGGCAAAGCTGACGGTGCCTCTTCACGGAAGCCAGCCGCTCAAGGTTGGAACATTCCGGGCCTTGCTCAGGTTGGGCGGGTTGAGATGGCCTTGAGTTCCACCTCGCCCAAGGCCGTGGTCGAAAGCAGAAGGCCCGCCATGGTGCGGCCCGATTCATTGATTTTCTGGAGCCGGCGGAGGGATTCGAACCCCGCCCTCCGGGCCCGCGCACCGGCTGTGCACGGGCATCGCCTCCGGCGACCGCCTGCGGCCGCTCTCGCGTCCTCCGGCTTGCCCTACCTGCGCGCCGGCGCGATCGGGGGTTCAAATCCCTCCCGACTGGGCATTCCTCATCCAGGAACGATCCTAGGTTCCCGCACCAGCGATTTCGTGGAGCCGGCGGAGGGATTTGAACCCCCGACCTGCTGATTACGAATCAGCTGCTCTACCCCTGAGCTACGCCGGCCACGAAGGGCTATTTTCCCAAAAGACGGCGATGGAGGCAAGCCTGAATGCTGGGTGGCACCCGGGCCTACGCTTCCTCGGGGGCGTCCGGGGCTTCGTCGGTCTCGGGCTCGGCGTCCACCGGCACGGGCTCGCCGGCGGCCAGGGCGGCGGCGGCTTCGCGCTTGCGCTGCAGCTTCTCCTCCTTCGCCTGCTTCTTGGCGAGGTCCCGCTGGCGTTTCGCGAAGGCGTAGTTTGGTTTGGCCATGGATGATTCTAACCAGATACCCCGCCGGGCGCAGACGCCGGGCGGGACGGGATCCGGGTGGTGGGGCCGGTGCGGTCCGGGGCCAGGAGGCCCAGGGTCGTGGCGGCTTCCGGGGTCCGGGAATCCCGGTCCGCCAGCCGGCAGGCCAGGGAGAAGGCCAGGACGCCCGCGGCCACGCCGGCGGCGATGTCGGGGATCCAGTGGATGCCCAGGGCGAAGGTGGAGAGCAGCACCACCGCGCCCAGCAAGGCCACCGCCCAGCGGTGCCGCAGGCCCGCGCGGAAGGCCGCGAGGACCAGGATCGTCACGAGGCTCGTGTGGAAGCTGGGGAAGCAGTTGTCGATGCCGCTGATGGGCCGGAAGGCTTCGATGAAGCGCGAGGTCCAGAGGTCGGAGAGGAGGATGGCGCCGGATTCCGGATAGAACCAGCGCTCCGGGACCGGGAAGAAGAGGAAGAAGGGCAGGCTGAGGGCGTAGACCAGGGCCACGGCGTAGGCCAATCCCCGGTAGGCAGCGTCCTTCCGGCGCGCCAGGGTCCAGGCGATCCCCAGCGCCAGCAGGGGGAAGAGGACGAAGTACGCGAGGGCGAAGCCGTGGACGGCGACGGTGTTGGTCACGTCGTGGGAGTCGAAGCTGAGGCCGTTCTCGAGGCCGTGGGCGGCCTCCGCCAGCTTGTCCCCCAGGTCCACCCCCAGGCCGAAGGTGTCCCGGAGCCAGGTTTCGGAGGCCGTCTCGATGAAATTCACCGCCATCACTCCGGCGAGGAGGCCATGCAGGGGCGCCTGGCCGCGGAGCGCGCCGGAGATGGACAGGCCGGCCGGGCCGGGCGCCGGGCGCGGGGCCGAAGCCGCCCCGGGATGGCTGGAGGCGGAGATGATCCGCGCCGCCTCCAGGCCGCCCCGCAGGTCCCGCAAGTCCCCCAGCAGGTCCTGGACCGAGGGGTAGCGGCGCTCCGGGTCCTTCTCCAGGCAGCGCCGCAGGATCGCCGCCAGGGCCGGCGGAACGCCGTCCCGCAGCTCCTCGAGGGGGAGGGGCGCATCGCGGAGGATGGCGGTCATGAGGCCCACCGGCGAATCCGCCTGGAAGGGGCGCTCCCCGGCGAGCATCTCGAAGAGGACGACGCCCAGGGCGAAGATGTCGGAGCGGTGGTCCGCGCTGCGGCCCTGGACCTGTTCCGGGGAGAGGTAGGGCACGGTGCCCACGATGAGCCCCGACTTCGTGAGGGGCGAGGTGGGGGAATCGGCTCCTTCCGCGCTTCCCGCGGGCGGCGCCTCGAAGCGGGCGAGGCCGAAGTCCAGGACCTTGAGGCGGCCCGTCTTCGTGAACATGACGTTCTCGGGCTTCAGGTCCCGGTGGATGATGCCCTGCTCGTGGGCCGCCGCCAGGGCGTCCGCCAGGGTGATGGCCACGTCGAAGAAGTCCTTGAGGTCCATCCCGTCCCCGGGGATGGCGTCGCGGAGAGTGTGCCCTTCGACGAATTCCATGATGAGGAAGTGGTAGGCCTCCTCCTCTTCCACGGCGTGCAGGGTGACGATGCCGGGATGGTTAAGGGCCGCCAGGGTCCGCGCCTCGT
>JBGASS010000389.1:0-2763 GCA_044229555.1 Holophagaceae bacterium | reverse complement strand
GCTGGGGGCCGAGCTCCTCCCGGGCCAGGTCCAGCACCTTCAGCTCCGCGTAGCGGTCCATGGCCTGACGGTAGGCGCGGACGGCGGCCCGCACCGCGTCTCCGCAGGCGCCCTCCCCGTGGCCCGCCTCCCGGCCGGCGAGCACGAGGCTGGCGACGAGGCGCTTCAGGTCCCACTCGAAGGGCCCGCGGCAGGTCTCGTCGAAGTCATTGAGGTCGAAGACGAGGGCTCCGTCGGGCTTGGCGAAGGCGCCGAAGTTCAGGAGGTGGGCGTCGCCGCAGAGCTGGGCCTCCAGGCCTGCCACGGGCCAGGGCCTCAGGTCGAAGGCCATCAGCGCGGCGTTGCCCCGGTAGAAATAGAAGGGCGACGCGGCCATGCGGGCCCAGCGGATGGGCAGCAGGTCCGGGTGGCGGTGGGCCACCGCCGCGACCAGCAGGTCCACGGGATCGGGCCGCTCCGGAGCGGGGCGCCAGGCGCCCTGGTCCTCCCGGCGCAAGAGGTCTCGCCGGGCCTTTCCCTCGGCGCGGCGGACGGCGGGACCGGGCCGGAGCGGCGTCACGGAGGCCCCCAGTGGAACCAGCGTTTCCAGAACGCCAGGGCGGGATGGCCCGCCACCTTGCGGATGAAGTAGGCTTCGTGGTCCCGCTCCAGCTGGGCGAAGGCCTTCAGCTCGGCCTGCAGCTCCGCGAGGCCGAGGGCTTCGGCGAGGAGGGCGGCCTCCTCGTATTCGCGGTCGTTCTGGCTTTCGAGCCGACCGGCGAAGTACATGGGGATGAACCAGCCCACCATGTTGCAGCCGATGAGGATGATGACGCCGAGGATCGCCATGCGGGCTTCCAGGACCCGGTCGGGCCCCGCGCCGAACCCTTCCACCATGGCCCGCAGCCGGCGGCGATGCTGCCATTCTTCCGCCTCGATCTGGCGGATCTCGGCGATCTCCGCATCGCTCTTCAGGGACAGCCAATGGCCCCGGTAGGCCAGGGCGGCGGTCAGCTCGCCGGAATGGGCCTGGCGGAGGATGGCGAGGAGGGCGGAGCGAGGGTCCATGGGCAGCGTCGGAGGCCATTGTCCCGGACATCCCCGGAATGGGGCGGGGGGATTCGCCTCCGGCGCGGCGAAGCCTCTTCCCATGGCAGATCGTTCCGATCGGGGGAGGCGGAGCCACCGTTCGGGGATCCGCGGGTACGGAACCGAAGGAGAGGCTGGAGCCTTCGCCCGCCGCGGTCCAAGATGCTGCAACCCCTCCCGTGACCAGAGGCCTCTAAGCGGGATCGGACACTCTGCAACGCCTGCCCCTGCCGCCTCGTCCCCCGTTCCTGCCTTCGCCGGCGGGCCCGCAGGACCCTGCCCGGAGCAGGCACCCTTTTCCCCCACCTCCCTTCAGGAGCCGCCATGAAGCTCAAGAACCTCGACCTCAACCGCGAAACCCTGCGCGTCCTCAACACCGACGAGCAGGACAACGTCCAGGGCGCCGCCGGCCGCCCCGGGCCCCGCTGCAGCGCCGACACCGCCTCCAGGGTCACCACCCGGGTGATCTACTGCTGCTGAGCCGGACGCCGGACCCGCAGCGCCGATGAAGCCCTGGGGAGGAGCCTCGGCTCCTCCCCAGGGTGCATTGAGGACCCGCCTTCGAGGAACCCAGGATGGAATGGCAGACCGGAACGCGAACCCCCGACCTTGCGGCCCCTGAAGCGGCCTGGCGGCCCCTCCTGGAAGGCGCGGAGGGCCGGCGCGCGGAATTCGCGCTGGACCGGCTGGCGGCCGCCCTCGAACAGGAGGAGGTGCTCCAGGTCCTCACGCCGGGGCTGAGCCGGGGCCTGGCGGGCGTGGCCCTCTTCTACGGCTACCTGGCCCAGGCGCGGCCCGGGGACGGCTGGGATGAGCTGACCCTGGACCTGCTGGGCCGCGCGGTGGAGGGGCTGCGGGAAGGGGTGCTGAAGGCGGGCTTCTTCACGGGCTTCTCCGGCGTGGCCTGGGTGGTGGACCACCTGCAGGCCCGCCTCTTCGGCGGCGAGGAGGACTTCAACCAGAGCATCGACGCCGCCCTCCTGGACCACCTGGAGAACGGACCGAAGCCCGCGGTCTACGACCTGGTGCGGGGCCACGTGGGCATGGGCGTCTACGGGCTCGGCCGCCTCCACCGGTGGAGCGGAGCCGCCATCGTGGCGAAGGTCCTCGAGCGGCTGGAGGAGGCCTCCACGGAGGCGCCGGAGGGGATCACCTGGCTCACGCCCCACGCCCTGCTGCCGGACTGGCAGCAGGCCGGCAATCCCGGGGGCTACTACGACCTGGGCGTGGCCCACGGCATCCCGGGCATCGTCGCGCTGCTCGGCCAGGCCCTGGAGGCCGGCGTGGCGCCGGTGCGGGCCCGCCGGCTCCTGGAAGGGGCGGTGTCCTGGCTCTTCCACCACCAGCTTCCCCTGGGCGAGGAGACCCGCTTCGCCCGCACGATCTCGGCGCAGGGGGTGCCGGAACCGACCCATTCCCGGGTGGGCTGGTGCTACGGCGATCTGGGTATCGCGGTGGCCCTGCTGGGCGCCGCGCGGCGCGCGGGCCGCAGCGACTGGGAGACGGAGGCCCTCGACATGGCCCTCACCGCCGCCGGCCGCCGCCGGGAGGACTGCGCGGTGCGGGATGCGGCCCTCTGCCACGGCGCCATGGGGGCAGTGCGCCTCTTCGACCGCCTCCACCGCTGCACCGGCGACCTCCGCTTCCGGGAGGCGGCCCGTGGCTGGGTCCAGGGGGCCATGGCCTATTGGCAGC
>JBGASS010000388.1:0-2772 GCA_044229555.1 Holophagaceae bacterium | reverse complement strand
ACATAGACCTGGCTCGCGGGATCTTCCCCCACCAGCACCACCGCGAGGCAGGGCGGGCGCAGCCCCCTCGCCCCGCGGGCCTCCACCCCGAGGCGGACCTCCTCCAGCAGGCGGTCCGCGGTGGCCTTGCCGTCCAGCACCTGAGCCATGGCACGCTCCTCGGATCCATTGGACCATCCCGGCACCCCACCCCGAAGGCCAGGGCTGAAATGTGACGGAGGTCGCCGGGGAGGACCCGCCGCCCCGCGGTTCCGGCCCATCGCGTCCTAGTCCTTGAAGTTCAAGGGTTCGCGGGATAGCCTTGAAGGTTGAAGACGGCCAAGGCCTTCCTGCCAACGCAATCCACGGCGGAACAGCCTCGACGGGTGGGTTCGTCCCGCCTTTTTTGTTTTTCCTTCCGGGACCTTCCAAGCGCATGCCCCTGAACCTCGCCAAGATCCAGCCGACCCTCGAGAAGCAGCTCGCGCTGCTGGGCTTCGAACTCGTGCTGGCGGAAAGCGCGAAGGAGGGCCGCGACACCATCCTGCGGCTCTACATCGACCATCTGGACGCGGCGGAATCGAAGCGGAAGGTCACCCTGGACGACTGCGTGGCCGCCAACGACGGCCTGGTCGCGTGGATGGACGTGGAATTCCCCGACCTCCGCGAAGAGGTCGCCCTCGAGATCAGCAGCCCCGGCATGGAGCGGCCCCTGGTGAAGGCGGCCCACTTCCGGCGCTTCGCCGGGCGCCTTTGCCGGATCCAGACGAAGCTCCCCCTCAATGGGCAGAAGCGCTTCAAGGGTTGGATCGGGGACTGCACCCCCGAGGCCGTGACCCTCGAAGAGGACGGCGCCCTCAAGACCCTTCCCCTCGGAGAGATCCAGAAGGCGCGCCTGGCGCCCTTCGACGAGGCGAAGACCCCGCCCGCCAAGCATGTGAAAGCCGTGCTGACGGGCCTTCCCGACATGGACAGTTCAATCGAAGAGGCCGGGGTAGAGACAAGCCCCGCCGTGGAGGAATAGCGCAATGGCAACCGTCGCAACCAGCTTTTTCGATAGCGTGAAGATGATCGCCGCGGAGAAGGGCATCCCTGAAGAGGAGGTCTACCGCGCCGTGGAGGAGGCCCTCGTCAAGGCCGCGGAGAAGTACTTCCAGGGCATGGACTTCTACGGCAACTTCCAGGCCCAGATGGACCGCGAGACCGGCGAGTTCCACGTCTACGCCCTGAAGGTCGTGGTGCCCGAGGTGGAGGAGGAGGACCTGGAGATCAGCCTCAAGGAGGCCCAGGAGCTGAACCCCGACGCCGCCGAGGGCGACACCCTCTGGCTGCCCCAGGACACGACGCAGCTGGGCCGCATCGCCGCCCAGGCCGCCAAGCAGGTGCTGGTGCAGAAGGTCCGCGAGGCTGAGCGCGAGCGCATCTACAGCGAGTTCGTGAACCGCATCGGCGAAGTCGTCGTGGCCGAGGTCAAGCGCTTCGAGAAGAGCGCCATCATCCTCGAGATCGACCGGGTGGAGTCCATGCTCCGCCGCTCCGAGGCCCTGCGGGGCGACCGCTTCGACAAGGGCCAGCGCATCAAGGTCGTCATCAGCTCCGTGGACAAGAGCGCCAAGGACCCCCAGGTCCAGGTGAGCCGCACGGATCCTCGGCTGCTGGTGAAGCTCTTCGAGAGCGAAGTGCCTGAAATCCATGACGGCACCGTGGTGATCCGCTCCTGCGTCCGCGAGGCCGGCGACCGGGCCAAGGTCGCGGTCCAGAGCATCGATCCGGACGTGGATCCGGTGGGTGCCTGCGTGGGCCTCAAGGGCTCCCGCGTGCAGGCCATCATCCGCGAGCTCAAGAACGAGAAGATCGACATCGTCCGCTACGACGACGACGCCTCCCACTTCATCGCCAACGCCCTCAACCCCGCCAAGGCCATCCGCGTCGTGATCACGGACCTGGAGAACCGCCGGGTCGAGGTGGTGGTGGACGACGAGCAGCTCAGCATCGCCATCGGCAAGCGCGGCCAGAACGTCCGCCTCGCCGCCAAGCTCACCGGCTGGAACATCGACGTCCGCAGCGAGCAGGAGAAGCGCCGCGAGGCGGAGGCCGCCCTGGGCCGCGACCTGCCGGACCTGGAACCCGACGCCCCTGGCGAAGCCGCCGAGGCCCCCGCCTCCTCCCTGCCCACCGAACTTCCCGTCGAGGGCCTGGACGAGGGCGTGGCCGCCAGCCTCGCCGCCGCGGGCTTCCCGGATGCCAAGTCCCTCTACAACGCCACCGCCGACGCGCTGATGGCCGTGGAGGGGGTGGACCAGGACCTCGCCATCCGCATCCTCGACGCCGTCCACGCCAAGTTCGGCGAATAACCAGCCTTCCGCCTTTCCCTTCCCCCGCACCGCCCCACCACCCAAGGATCCCGCGTTCATGCTTCGCATCAACCAATTCGCCAAAGAGCTCGGCGTGTCCAACCAGACGGTCATCGAGGCCCTGGAAAAGCGCCTCGGCATCCCCGGCAAGAGCCACAGCTCGAACCTGAGCGAGGACCAGGCGGCCCAGCTGCGCCGGGCCCTGGATCCCAAGAACAAGGGCGGCGAGGAAGCCCCCCTCGCCCTGCACCGCCCCACCGCCGGCGTGAAGATCGTCAAGGCCCCTGTGGAGGCCCCGGAAGCCCCGCGCACCGAGCCGAAGGCCCCGCCCGTCCTCGTGAAGAAGGCCGAAATGCCCGCGATTGAAGCGCCCGTGGCCGAGTCCCGGATCGAAGCGGCGCCCGCCCAGGCCCCCCAGGCGGCCCCGGAAGAAGCGGCC
>JBGASS010000387.1:0-2774 GCA_044229555.1 Holophagaceae bacterium | reverse complement strand
GAGGGCCTCCGCGGCGGCTTTCTTGTTCTCGTCCCTCTCGAGGATCACGAGGTCTGGCTTGAGGTCCCGGATGCGTTCGAGGTTCGGGTCCTTGGTGCCGCCCACGTCCGGCACCGTGGCGCGGATCCACATCGGCTCGGTGCAGTAGCGGGTGCGGCCCACCAGGCGCGCCGCCAGGTCCCATTGGGCCAGCAGCTCGGTGACGGAGGGGACGAGGCTGATGATGCGCTGCGGGGGCGTCGCGTCCGAGCCGGCGCGCGGGGCCTTGGGGGCCTTGGCTCCAGGCGCGCGCCCTTCCACGGCGCTCGGGGCCGGCCGGGCCGTGAGGATCAGCCCCGAATGCGGATCCGCGGCCTTCCCCCGCCCCACGTCGCAGAGCCCGAGCACCGGGCAGCCGGGGCAGTCGGGCTTGCGGGCGTCGCAGCGGCGCCGTCCGTGGAAGATGAGCTCGTGGTGCAGCTCGATCCACTCGGACTGGGGAAAGAGGCGGCAGAGGTCGGCCTCGACCTTTTCCGGCGTCTTCGCGTCCGATAGTCCGAGGCGGCGGGCCACGCGGAAGATGTGGGTGTCCACGGCGAGGGCCGGAACGCCGAAGGCGTTGGCGAGGACCACGTTGGCGGTCTTCTGGCCCACGCCGGGCAGGGCCGCGAGCTGCGCCGGATCCGAGGGCACCTTCCCGCCGTGCTTCGCCATCAGGGCCTGGCCCAGGCCCAGGAGGTTGCGGGCCTTGTTGTGGTAGAAGCCCGTGCTGTGGATGAGCGCTTCGAGCTCCGGGAGCTTCGCGGAGGCGAGGGCCTTGGCGTCGGGATACCTGGCGAAGAGGGCCGGCGTGGTGAGGTTCACCCGGGCGTCGGTGCACTGGGCGCTGAGGATGGTGGCCACCACGAGCTCGAAGGGATCCCCGTGGTCCAGGGCGCACTTCGCGTCCGGATAGGCCTCCCCCAGGCGGTCCTGGAGATCCTTGAGCTTAGCCTTCGTCCATCGCATCGGGAGATCCTCGCACACCGGCGGGCCCATGCCGACGGTCACGGCGGCGGTCCACTACAATGGGCCTTGAGGTAAGCCATGTCGTCGACGAAGACCGGAAAGCTGGACTGCCAGGAGACCGCCACCCACTACCGGGCCCTGATCAAGGCGAACATCGCCAAGCTGGGCTTCTCCCCGGGCCTCGGGCTCATCCTGGGCTGCGACGACGCGGGCTGCGTCACCTACCACCGCACCATGCTGAAGGACTGCGAGGACCTGGGGGTGGACGCCAAGGACATCGACGTCAAGAACGGCATGGAGCTGGTGAAGACCATCGCCCGCCTCAACCAGGACGAGCGCACCCACGGCATCTTCATCTTCTACCCCCTGCGCTACCCCGACCTGAAGGACGACGAGGTGATGGACCTGGTCGATCCCGAGAAGGACATCGAGGGCCTGCACTCCACCAACATCGGCTACCTGAACAAGTACCGGAAGCGCATCGATGGCAGCGACCACCGCTGCATGACGCCCTGCACGGCGCGGGCGGTGGTGAAGACCATCAAGCGCGGCTGCGGCGACACCTACCTGGCGGGCAAGACCGTCCTCGTCATCAACGACAGCCTGCGCATCGGCCGGCCCCTCACCGCCATGGTGGCGAACCTGAAGGCCACCCCCATCCTCTGCCACCAGAACACGAATCCGGCCCACCTCGAGTCGTTCATCAAGACCGCCGACGTCATCGTCAGCGCCGTGCCCGCCCCGGGCTACCAGATCAGGACGGACTGGATCAAGGACGGGGCCCTGTGCTTCGACCTCAGCGGCCAGGGCAACTTCGACTACGAGGCCCTGGACGCGCGGGGCATCCCCTACACGGACACGCAGAAGAACAGCATCGGGAAAGTGACCCGGGCCATGGCGCTGCTGAATTTGACGTATGCGGCGGGGATTGAGTGATGTACAAGACACCACTGGTGTCCACAGCGCTCATCCTCCTGTGCTTCGGGTGTTCGCTTCATCGTTCTAGCGTCATTCCAGCGATCCCGACAACCTCTCCGGCTGCTCGGATTTCATGCAGGTTGGAGGACCATCGGACCCGTAAGCCACTGCAGGGGGTATGGCTGAAGCTCTCGATGCTGGAGGGTGGCAACATCCGAGAGACGCGACAAGCAGTGTCGGGGTCCGGGGGGGAAGTACGCTTCGCTTTGATATCCCCTGGGGACTATCAGATCACCCTATCAACCCACGACTCGAGTGACCACTCCGCAACCCTCAGCGGTGTGATCACCCTCATCCCACATGGCGATTTGGAAGGCTACACGGTGGATTCCATCCGATGCACGATCGAAAAACCAGGGACTGCGGATGCCCTGGCAGTGGTGCGAATCCGCTCTCACTCCACAACCTTGGGGTGTCCGATCGTGGTGACTCCCGAATCCCCACCACCAGGAACATACATTTTCCGACGAGAAGACCTCGATCGTCTGCCTCTCCGATAGCCGGAGAATCCAGGGTAGAGACAAGACAACCCAGATCGAACTTTATCGCCCCGCCGAATCCTCCAGCGCCGCGGTGCGGCTGGCGCACCAGATGGCGAGGAGCTGGTCCAGGAGGGTGCCGAACTCCTCCAGCCGCATGGCGTTGGGCCCGTCGCTGAGGGCCTTCTCGGGGCAGTCGTGCACTTCGAAGAAGAAGCCGTCCACCGCCGTGGCCGCGGCCCGGGCTAGCGTCGGGATCATCTCCCGGGCGCCGCCGGTGGCGGTGCCCAGGGCGCCGGGCTTCTGGACGGAATGGGTGGCGTCGAAGAT
>JBGASS010000386.1:0-2779 GCA_044229555.1 Holophagaceae bacterium | reverse complement strand
CTCCGCTCCTTCGCCTCCGTGCAGGGCTCCCTGGTGATGTGGCCCATCTACGCCTACGGCTCCGAGGCCCAGAAGAAGTACTGGCTGCCCAAGCTCGCCAAGGGCGAGAAGGTCGGCTGCTTCGGCCTCACGGAGCCCGATTTCGGCTCCAATCCCGGCGGCATGCTCACCAAGGCCGTGAAGGAGCCCGGCGGCAAGTGGCGCCTCAACGGCACCAAGATGTGGATCACCAACGGCACCGTCGCCGACGTGGCCGTGGTCTGGGCCCAGACCGACGACGGCATCCGCGGGTTCCTGGTGGAGAAGGGCACGCCGGGCTTCTCGGCCCCGGAGACCCACGGCAAGTGGAGCCTCCGCGCCTCGGTCACTTCCGAGCTCATCCTCGAGGACGTGATCGTGGACGAGGAGCAGAGCCTGCTGCCGAACGTGAAGGGCCTCAAGGGGCCCCTGGGCTGCCTCACCCAGGCCCGCTACGGCATCGCCTGGGGGGCCCTGGGCGCCGCCGATGCCTCCTACCAGTGCGCCCTGGACTACAGCCTCAGCCGCATCCAGTTCGACAAGCCCATCGCCAGCTACCAGCTCCAGCAGGAGAAGCTGGCCTGGATGGTCACCGAGCTCACCAAGGGCCAGTTCCTCGCCCTCCAGTTGGGCCGCCTGAAGGACGCCAAGACCTACACGCCGGCCCAGGTCTCCATGGCGAAGATGAACAACGTGAACGTGGCCCTCGAGATCTGCCGCAAGGCGCGCACCATCCTCGGCGCCAACGGCATCCTCGACGAGTACCCGGTGATGCGCCACATGGCGAACCTCGAGAGCGTGTACACCTACGAGGGGACGCACGACATGCACACGCTGATCATCGGGCAGGAAGTGACGGGGATTCCCGCTTATCGGTAGCGCAAGCTACCGATGGGTCCCCGGCATGGGATCCCCGCCTATCGGTAGCGCCAGCTACCGATGGGTCCCCGGCAGGGGATCCCTACCTGCCAGGCAGATCAGCACGCGAGCGAAAGGCGGGTCCGCGGGGCCGCCTCTCGCTCGCGTTTCCGCAGGCGGCGCGGGCCTATTCCCCGCCGAGCCCCATCTCCTTGATCTTCACGTAGAGCGTGCTCCGCGGGATGCCGAGCCGCTTGGCGGCGTCCGCCACGCGCCCGCCCTCCTCCTCGAGGACCCGCTTGATGTGGAGCTTCTCGAGTTCCGCGAGGCTGAGGCGGGTCCCGTAGGCGGGCGTGGCTTCGGCGGAGCCCGCCCCGAGGCCCATGTCCTCGGGCCAGATCTCGCGGCCTTCGCACCGGATGGCGGCGCGCTCGAGGGCGTTCCGCAGCTCCCGGATGTTCCCGGGCCAGCGGTGGGCCTCCATGGCCTCGAGGGAGGCCTGGGCCAGGGCCAGGCCGGGCTTGCCCAGCTCCCGGCCCAGTTCGGCGAGGAGGAGGGCCGACAGCACCGGGAGATCCTCCAGGCGCTTCCGGAGGGGCGGCAGGGTGAGGGTGAAGGTGCTGATGCGGAAGTAGAGGTCCTTCCGGAACCGGCCCAGCCGGATGATCTTCTCCAGGTCCTGATGGGTGGCGGCGATGAGGCGGATGTCCACGGTGTGGTCTTGCACCTCCCCGAGGCGCCGGAACCGCTTCTCCTCGATGACCTTCAGGACCTTGGCCTGGACGCCAGCCTCCATGTCCCCGATCTCGTCGAGAAAGAGGGTGCCCCGGTCCGCGAGTTCGATGAGGCCGCGTTTGGGCTGGTCCGCGCCCGTGAAGGCCCCCTTGCGGTGGCCGAACAGCTCGGTCTCCAGGAAGTCCGGATTCAGGCCCGCGCAGTTGAGATCCACGAAGGGCTCGTGGCGGCGGGCGCTGGTCCCGTGGAGCCAGCGGGCCAGGACGCCCTTGCCGGTTCCCGTCTCCCCCTGGATGAGCACGGGGCCGTTGCCCTGGGCCACCTTCACGGCCTCGGACCGGAGGGACCGGATGAGGGGGCACACCCCGAGGAAGGGATCCAGGGGTTCCGTCCAGGGGCTGTCCGGTGGCAGGGAATCGGAAATCTTGGCCATGTTAGGTCTTTGATGGAAGGGAACCCGATCGGGACGGCTCTGAATACTCTCGCACAGGGCCTGCGGGCCAGCACGGTCCGATTGCAGGTCCACGGCCTCCGGCGGGGCTGGGCGAGGCCTGGTTTCCCGCGACAACCTGCCGAAGGCGGAGCCATTGGCTCCGGCGCGCCGGGCGCCTTCGACGCCTCCGGGGATCCCCGTCTGATCGAGGGCGGGTCCCGGCCTGCGGAGCATCAGGCTGAGGGTGCCGCGGGGCACGTCAGGGCTCCACCGCTAGGCCAGGCTGACGCATCGGGAGTCTCATGGGATTCCTCCGGGGGCCCGGTCGAAGGCGAGGGCGAGTTCTTCGATCAGGCGTTCCAGGTAGGCGGATTTCGACCGGACGCCATCCCATTCCCCTCGCCGGGCCAGTTCCTGCAGTTCCCCCGCCAGCACTGCCGGGCCCGCCGCGCCGATCATGGCGCTGGCGCCCTGGATCCGGTGGGTCCGGTATTCCACCGCGTCACTTTCCCGGCGGACGATGTGGCCGGCCAGCGCCTCCAGGTCCCGCCGGGTGGTCTGGATGAACTCGGAGATGATGTCCGACGCCGCCCCGGGATCGCCGTCGCTGATGTGCATCAGCGCCTGCGGGTCCAGCCTGGCGTGGCCGCCCCGGTATCCCGCGGGTCCGGCGGCCGGGTTCTCCGGTGCTTCCAGGCTCCGGTCGTGGACCGGCATCCACTGACGCACCTTCAG
>JBGASS010000385.1:0-2801 GCA_044229555.1 Holophagaceae bacterium | reverse complement strand
TGCGCGAGGCCCAAGGCCAGCGCCACCCGCGAACCCATGGGCAGGCCCCGGCCCGGCGTCTTCAGCTTCGGCTCGACGAAGGCCTGGAGCCGTCCCCAGCGCCGCACCGCGAGGCCGAGGATGGCCTGGGCCAGAGCCGCGTCCGCCGGGGAGAGCCCCGCGTTCCAGCCCTCGGGGATGCGCGAGCCGTCGCCGAAGACGGCGTGCAGGGCGCGGGCGGCGGCAAGGCGGGAGGGCGAGGTCATGCCCCCAGGTTCGCATGGCGCGGCCTCGGGCGGCCGCAGCCCCGGTCGCTACACTGATCCGATGCCCGACGCTTCCGATCCCCTTCAGCCCGCGCCCTCGGACCATCCCGCCCTCGTCCTGCGCGTCCTCACCACGGATCGCCATGTCCGCCTGGCGGTCCTGGACGCCTCGCCGCTCTGGGACGGCATCCGCCGGAGCCACCCGCACCTGGAGCCCGAGGCCTGCGCCTGCCTCACGGAGCTGATGGCGAGCGCGGCCCTGCTCCAGTCCCGGACGGTCTTCGTGGAACGGCTGCAGATCCTCCTGAAGGGGGCGGGCCGCGCGAAGGCCGTGGTGGCGGACAGCTGGCCCGACGGCATGGTGCGTGGCATGCTCGACGTCTCCGACATGCCTCCCGGATCGCCCTGGGTGGACGGGCCGGGCATCTTCCAGGTGATGCGGAGCAGCGCCTCCGGCGAGCCCTACATCGGCAACCTCGAGCTGGTGGCGGGCGGGGTCCAGGCCCAGATCGAGGCCTACCTCCTGCAGAGCGAACAGGTGCAGGCCAGCGCCACCCTCTGGTGCGACTCCGACACCGGGGAGGCCGGCGCCCTGCTGGTGGAGCCCCTGCCGGAGTGCCCGCCGGAGCGCCTGGCGCGGCTCATCCAGGCCCTCGAGGGCCTGGAGGTGGTGCCCTTCTGGGAGCGCAAGCCCGACTTCCTGGTGGACTGGATCAACCAGGGCCCGGGCGCCCAGGTCCTCTCCGAGATCCTGCTTTCCTATGGCTGCCGCTGCTCCAAGCTGTCGCTGCTGGGCAGCCTCCGGGGCTTCGCCGAAGCCCAGCGGGAGGAGCTTTTCGCCGAGGGCGGCCCCATCGAGGTGCGCTGCGACTACTGCGGCACCGTGTACTGGATCGCCAAGGAGGAGCTGCTTGCCTGAACCGCCGGCGGGGGTCCAGATCGCGGAACGCGGGCGGCCCCTGGGTTCGCCGCTGTCCGTCTGGTTCCAGTTCCGCGTGGTGCCCTTCCTCGCCGCCCACCTGGTCAAGGTCCTGGCCTATTCCCTGCGGGTGGGCTACGAGGGCCTCGACGCCGTGGAGGAGCTGGTGGCCCGGGACCAGCGCTTCATCCTGGCCTTCTGGCACCGCCGGCTGGCCATGATGCCCCTGGCCTATCCCTTTCATCGCCGGGGCCGGGGCGTCGCCATCCTCAGCAGCGATAGCCGGGACGGCGAACGCAGCGCGGCCACCTGGCGCTGGTTCGGCATCCACGCCGTGCGCGGCACCGCGGCGGACGATGGCGCCAAGGCCCTGGTGCGGATGATCCGCGCGGTGAAGGAGGGCTGGGACTTCGGCATCACCCCCGACGGACCCAAGGGCCCGCGCCAGCAGCTCAAGCCCGGCGTCCTCGCCCTGGCCCGGAAGACCGGCGCCCGCATCGTGCCCGTCTGCGTGGCCTTCGACCGCTTCATCGAACTGAAGACGTGGGATGCCCTGGTGATTCCCATGCCGTTCACCGGGTGCAGGGTCACCTTCGGCGCGCCGATGCAGGCTTCCGAGTGCACCGATGAAGCCCTTGAGGGCATCCTGAACGCCATGGAAGCCGCCGCCGGGAAGCCCGTCCATGCTTGACCTCGCCGTGGTCTCCCTTTCCGGCGGCCTCGATTCCTGCGTGGCCACGGCCCTCGCCCGGGACGCGGGCTTCGACCTGGCCCTCCTCCACGCGGACTACGGCCAGCGCACGGAGGCCCGGGAGCGCCAGGCCTTCCACGCCATCGGCGACTTCTACCGCGTGCCGCGGGCCCGCCAGCTGGTGGTCTCCTTCGAGGGCCTCCGCCGCATCGGCGGTTCGGCCCTGACGGACCCGGCCATCCCCCTTGAGGCCGGGGACCTCACGCGGACCGGCATTCCCGCGAGCTACGTGCCCTTCCGCAATGCCCCCCTCCTCCGCACCGCCGTGTCGTGGGCGGAGGTGATCGGCGCCGCCCACGTCTTCGTGGGCTTCGTGGAGGAGGACTCCTCCGGCTACCCGGATTGCCGGGAGGCCTTCCTCCAGGCCTTCGAGGCGGCCGCCAACCTCGGCACCAAACCCGAAACCCGACTCGCCTTCCACGCGCCCCTCATCCACCTCCGCAAAGCGGAGATCGTGGCCCGCGGCCTCGCCCTGGGCGCGCCCCTGCATCTCACCTGGTCCTGCTACGCGGACGAGGCGGCGGCCTGCGGCGCCTGCGACTCCTGCCTGCTGCGGCTCCGGGGCTTCCTGGAGGCGGGGGCGGTGGACCCCATCCCCTACGCCTGAGGCTCAGCCCAGGGTCTTGAGAAGGGCCAGGGCCTCCGGGTTCCCCGGCTGCCGGGCGAGGACCCTGGCCAGGACCTGGCGCGCTCCGGCCCGCCCGGCGCCGGCCTTCGATTCCGCGGCGCGGAGGGCGAGCAGGCGGCCCCGCTCCAGGTCCGCCTCGAGCCGTCCCGGCGCGATCTCCTGCAGCCTGCGGAGGGCGCCTTCCATTTCCGCGAGGGCCTCGGCGCTGTCTCGCTTCCGGCCCGAGCGCGCCAGCGCTTCGGCCCGGGCCGCCTCCAC
>JBGASS010000384.1:0-2811 GCA_044229555.1 Holophagaceae bacterium | reverse complement strand
CCATGCGGGCGCTGCACCGCTACGAGGAGGCGCGGGAGCACCTGGACCAGGCCCTCCGCCTCGCCCCCGCCAGCGCCGACGTGCTCCTGGAGGAGGCGGACCTGCACCGGGACCTGGGCCGGCGGGATGACGCCTTCAACGCCATCGAAGCCGCCCACTTCCGCCATCCCCGGGATCCCTTCGTGCGGGACCGCTACGCCCTGGCCCTCCTCGGCCGCGGCCTCTGGAAGCAGGGCTGGGCGCTCTACGAAGGCCGCAAGGAGCACCCGGCCCATCCGATGCACCCCCGGCCCGGCCAGCCGCCGCCCTGGGACGGCAGCCTGACCCCGGGGCTGCGGCTCCTCGTCCTGGCGGAGCAGGGCATCGGCGACGTCCTCCAGTTCCTCCGCTTCCCCCAGGCCCTGGCCCGGCAGGGGCTGCACGTCCGCGTCGAGCTGCCCCCGGCCCAGTTCGCCCTGAACCCCCTGCTGCAGGCCCAGGGCGATGGCGTGGTCTACGGCTTCGACGGCCGGGTGCCGCCCCCCATCCACGGGGCCGAAGCCCTCCTGAGCCTGCCCCTGCGCCTGGGTCTGGAGCCCGCGGACCTCAACGGCGAGCCCTACCTTCAGGCCGAGCCCGCCCTGGCCGGCGCCTGGGGGGAGCGGCTGGGGCCGCGGACCGCGAAGCTGCGGGCAGGGCTCGTGTGGGCCGGAAGCCCGGCCCATCCCCTGGACGCCGTGCGCAGCCTCGAGCCTTCGCGCCTGGCTCCCCTCCTGGCCCGGGAGGACGTCCAGTGGGTCTCCCTGCAGAAGGACCGCGGGCGCTTCGAGGAGGGACCGGCGGCGCTGGAGGGGCGCTGGTTCGAGGCGGGCCCCTTCCTGGGCGACTACGGCGAGACCGCGGCCCTCCTCGCCAACCTCGACGTCCTGGTCAGCGTGGACACCGGGGTGGCCCACTTGGCCGGCGCCCTGGGCGTGCCCACCCTCCTGCTGCTCTCCCACCAGGGGGACTGGCGCTGGCTGGAGGACCGGGAGGACACGCCCTGGTACCGGGGCCACCGGCTGCTCCGCCAGGCCCGGCCCGGGGACTGGGAGGGGGTCGTGGCCCGCGCGGGCGCGGAACTGGACAGGATGGCAAGCGGCCGGGCTTGACGCTGGTCCTGGCGACGCCCTTCCCCCACTCTGGACCCATGCCGGCGCGATCCTCCTCCCGGGGCCTCTGGGCCGTGCTCGGCGGCGCCACGCTCCTGGGCTTCGCCGCGATCTTCGTGCGGTGGGCGGTGGCGGGGGGCGCGTCGGACTTCACCGTGGGCTTCTACCGCATGCTGCTGGCCCTGCCGGGGATCTGGCTGCTGGCGCGCCGGGAGGGCTCCCTGGGCGGAGGCCCGGGCCGCCTCTGGGCCCTGGCGGCGGGGGCGGCCTTCTTCCTGGACCTCTGGGGCTGGCACGCCTCCATGCGCCACACCAGCGCCGCCAACGCCACCCTCCTGGTGGGCGGCCTGTCCCCGATCTGGGTGGCGCTCTTTTCCGTGCTCTTCCTGCGCCTGCGCTTCGGGCCCCTGGGCTGGATGGGCCAGGCCATGGGACTGGGGGGCGCGCTGATCCTCGGCCTCGCCCGGGGGGCCAAGGTGGGGGACGGCCTCGGGGAAGGCATCGCCCTCGCCGCCAGCTTCGCCTACGCCAGCTACACCCTGGTGCTGGGACGCTCGCGGCAGAGCCTGAAGGCTCCCCAGGCGCTCTTCTGGACCAGCCTGGCCTGCCTCGCCTGCTTCGGGGCGGCGATCCTGCTGCGGGGGGACCCCCTCGCGGGCTTCACCTTCAAGGCCTGGATGAGCCTCCTGGGCCTGGGCCTCGTCATCCAGCTCCTGGCCTGGTGGCTCATCTCCTGGGGTCTCGGCCACGTGGACGCGGCCTTGGGCGCCATCGGCCTCCAGGCCCAGCAGGTGGCGACGATCTTCCTGGCCTGGCCGGTGCTGGGGGAAGCGCCGAAGCCCATGGGGCTGTTGGGGGCCCTCCTCATCGCCCTGGGCATCGCGGCGGTGGCCGCCTCGCCCCGGCGGCTGGCAGGTCGTTGAGGGCCCGCGCGGGGCGCGCCCAGCCCGAACTGTGACCCGGGTCGGCGGGCGGCGGGTTCAAGGTGGCAGGCGAGGCGGCGGCCCGGGTCCTGCCTTTCGGACCTTCCGCACCCTGGGCCGGCGAGTCCTCCGGAGTTCCGGATGTTCGAAAACCTGGTGCGCTTCTTCGCCTCGAGTCCGCTGCTGCTGCTCTTCGCGGTGGTGGCGCTGGGCTATCCCATCTCGCGAATCCGCATCGCCGGGGCGAGCCTGGGCATCGCGTCCATCCTCTTCGCCGGCCTCGCCCTCGGCGCCCTGGATCCGCGGCTGAAGCTGCCGGAGCTGACCTACCTGCTGGGCCTCGCGATCTTCGTCTACGCCATCGGCCTCTCCAGCGCCCAGAGCTTCTGGGGCTCCTTCAACCGCCGAGGCCTCCGGCGTAATTTGCTGGTGGCGGGGGTCATGGCGGCCTCCACGGCCCTGGTGGCGGGCCTCGCCCTGGGCTTGGGCTTCACGCCCCGCATGGCCGCGGGCCTGCTGGCGGGCTGCTTCACCAACAGCCCCGCCCTGGCGGGGGTGATCGAGCGGGTGAAGGCGGCGGGGGGCACTCCGGACGTCCTCGCGGAGCCGGTGGTGGCCTATTCCATCGCCTATCCCGTCGGCGTGCTGGCGCCCATGCTGGCGGTGCTGCTCGCCCGGCGCTTCGCCGGGGGCGGGCGGCCCGGGGAGGCGGCCGCCGCGCCGGAGGGGGCTGCCCTGGACGTGCCCGCCGGCCTGCC
>JBGASS010000383.1:0-2813 GCA_044229555.1 Holophagaceae bacterium | reverse complement strand
AACTTCAAGTTCAAATTCTCGGTCAAGTCCCAGAACTGAATCGAGTCCATGTCGAATGGCGCGGCGTGCACGCGTGCGGCGGAGGCCAGTCCTTCCACCCGGACGGGGCCGGCCTCCTCCTAGCCCGAACCCTCGGCTGGCGGCCCCGCCCCATCCACGCGAAGATGGAGGATTCATCCGGAGGATTCCCATGGCCACCGATTGCAGCTTCGACGTCGTCTCCAAGGTCGACATCGCCGAGGTCAAGAACGCCGTGGACCAGGCCATGAAGGAGATCGGCCAGCGCTACGACTTCAAGGGCTCCTCCTCGAAGATCGAGGTGAAGGACGACAACCAGCTCATCCTCCACGCCGACGACGAGACCAAGCTCAAGGCGGTGGTGGACGTGCTCCAGTCCAAGCTGCACAAGCGGGGCGTCAGCATCCGCGCCATGGAGTACGGCAAGATCGACCCGGCGGCCAAGGGCACCGTGCGCCAGGAGGTGAAGATCAACCAGGGCATCCCGGTGGAGAAGGCCAAGAAGCTCGTGGCCCTGCTGAAGGACGCCAAGCTGAAGGTGCAGGCGGCCATCCAGGGGGACCAGCTGCGGGTGAGCGGCAAGGACAAGGACGCCCTCCAGGAGGCCATGGGCCTCATGAAGAAGAACGACCAGGGCCTGGACCTGCAGTTCACCAATTACCGGGGCTAGCGGGACTTGGGGATCGGCCAGCGCCCTTCTGGCTGATCACCTAGTCCCGCTTGTGCCGGCAACGGCCTGAGGGGAATCAGGGAAGAGGCTGTAGAGCCCCCGGGCCTTGGCGGCGCGGGCGGAGGCCCGGTGGGGATTGGCGGACCGGGCGGGACCGCGGCTGCCGGTGGTCTTGTTGAGGTCCAGGAGCACCAGCTCGTCCCCATGGAGGAGGTAGTCGATCTTCCCGTAGTCGAAGCCGAGGTTCCGGCGCAGCGCCAGGATTTCCGGGTGCACCGGCGTCGGGGCGCTGGACACCTTCGTCTCCGCCTTGACGATGGGGTCGTCCGAGGCGAGGCGCTGGCACTCCCCCCAGTCCCCGAGGAAGGCGTAGCTGCGCACGTGGAAGAGGCCCTCCTCCAGCTCCGGGAGGAAGCGCTGGACGACGAAGTCGGGGCTGCCGAAGACCTCCTTCGGAACCGCGTCCAGGCCCGGCAGGACCTGGTAGTGGAAGGGCGAGGCGAAGGGCGGCTCCAGGCCCTGGCCGTCCAGCCGCGGGATCCGCCGCTGGGCCTCCGGGGCCCCGCCGTAGTTGCGGTCGGACTTCACGATGACCGGGCCTTCCCAGGGGTCGCCCTCCCGGAGGAGATGGGGGCTGTAGGCGCTTTTCCGGATGCTGCGGACGCGGCCGTTCACCGAGGCGGGGTAGCGGGCGGCCAGGTCCAGGTAGGCCTCGGGGACCTCGCTCAGGTCCACGTGCACGAAGGCCAGGTCCGCGGGCACGAAGGTTTCGGCGCCGAAGACCGGAACGACCTCGTGGCCGTCCTGCCGCCAGACCGGAACCAGCCTCGAGACCGCGTAGGCCGAGAGGTCCCGGTTCCGGTCGGATTCGTGGAAGAGCAGCGCGATGCGACGTCCCATGGCCCCATCCTAGCGGCCGTCGCAGAGCGGCCAGCGCATTCCCGGACGGTCTCTTGTGGCCGCTCATGCCGGCCACGGCCTCGGGCCAACCGGGGCGGGATTCTCCCAGGCGGGGCGGGGACGGATCCGGGTCGGGGCCCCCAACCTGTGTAATCTGGAAAACCCGAGGAGCGCCCCGCACCCATGTCCCGCCTGGATTTCACCCGCTTCTTCCTGCCCATCGCCCCGAAGCTGCTCGGGGTGGAGGCGGAGCTGCAGCGCATCCTGACCAGCGACGTGGCGGTGGTGGAGAAGCTGGGCGCCCACGTCCGGAATGGCCAAGGCAAGCGCCTGAGGCCGGCCCTGGTCCTGCTCTCCGCCCGGTTCTGCGGGCCTGAGGGGGAGGACCCTGGGGCCGGGCAGGACGTCCGCTTCGGCGCCATCTTCGAGCTGATCCACACGGCGACCCTGGTCCACGACGACGTCATCGACCATGCCCGCACCCGCCGCGGCCGGCCCACCCTCAACACCCTGTGGGGCAACACGCTGACGGTGCTCTTCGGCGACCTGCTCTACATCCACGCCATGTCCAGCGCCATCCGCGGCCGGAACTGGCGGCTCATGGAGATCCTCGCGGAGGTGACCACGCGGATGATCGAGGGCGAGCTGATCCAGAACGACGTGCTCTACAAGCTGGAAACCAGCCGCAAGGACTACTTCGACATCCAGGAGCGCAAGACCGCCCTGCTCTTCGGGGGCTGCACCGAGTCCGGCGCCGTGATGTCGTCGCGCGGCCAGGGCGAGTGCGAAGCCATGCGCGCCTTCGGCCTGGAGGTGGGCCGGGCCTTCCAGCTGGTGGACGACCTGCTGGACTACACCGCCACCTCCGCCCAGCTGGGCAAGCCGGCCTTCAGCGACCTGCGGGAGGGCAAGCTGACGCTGCCCATGCTCACCCTGCTGGCCCGGGCCCCCGGGGCCGCGCGGCCCCTGGTGGAGCGGGTCTGGGAGGCCGGGGAGGAGAGCCCCGTGGAGCCGGAGGTCGAGGCCGCCCTGCGCGGCCTCCTGGAGGAGCACGGCGCCCTGGCGGAGACCCGGGAGCTGGCGGCCCGCGCCTCCGCCGCCGCGACCCGGGCCATCGAGGGCCTCGGGGGTGATCCCGCCACCAAGGCGCTGCTCCTCGAGATCCCCAACGCCCTCCTGTCCCGGAGCCAGTAGGAGGGCGGAATGCTCTACGCACCCCTCGACC
>JBGASS010000382.1:0-2820 GCA_044229555.1 Holophagaceae bacterium | reverse complement strand
GGCGATGGCCGCGCCCTGCCGTGACCCGGGGCTCCCGGCTATTTCTTGGTGCGGGCGTCCCAGGCGTTGCGGTCCAGGAGGGCCAGGGGCTGCAGGCCGGCCTTGGCCAGGTCGCCGTTCAGGCCCCCCAGCTCCGTGCCCGCCAGCCGGTCCATGTCCGCGAAGGCCGAGGCCAGTTCCTTCCGAAGGGCCTCCACCCGGGCCAGCTGCTCGGGGCTCGGCGGGCCGGGCTGGAAGGCCACCCGGTTGTAGAGCTTGGCCAGCTTCTCCCGGAGCCGCTCCTCGCCGGTGATGGCGCCGCCGGCCTCCTTGGTGCTCACCAGGGTGCCCCGGAGGGTCTCCGTCTTGGCGGCGAGGGCCAGCAGTTTCGCCTTCAGGCCAGCCTCCTGGGCCTCGGCGGTCCGGGCGGCGAGGCCCGCCTTCAGGTCCAGCGCCTGCTGGGCCCGGAAGGCGAGGTCCTCCACCAGGGCGAACAGGGCCATTCCCGCCTGGAACTTCGCTTCCCGGTCCTTCCGGGTCCAGGGCGACTGGGGATCCGCCTCGATGAGCAGGGGCGCGGTGAGGACTTCCTTGTTCTTGGTGAGACGGACGGTGAAGGTCCCTTCCAGCACTTCGGGGCCGGCGCCGATGAAGCCGTCGAAGAGGTTCGCGCCGGTGGCGGCGCGGGGGGCCTTGAGCAGGCGGTTCCAGTAGATGCGGTTGAAGCCGCGGCGCTTGTTGCCCGAGAGGGTCTGGAGGACCTCCCCCTTGGCGTCGAGGATCTCCACCTTGAGGTCGCCGATGAGGTGCCGCTTCTTCTGCCAGTAGGCGATGGCGGCGCCGCCGGGGCGGTCCTGGCCTTCGTAGACGGCATCCCCCTCCATCCACCCGTCCCCGTTCATGTCCAGCCGGGTGTTGGGGCGGGTGCGCAGCAGGGCCACGTCCTTCTGGATGGCGTCGCCGCTGAGGTCCCGCAGGGCGGTGAGGTCGTCGATGATCCAGAGCCCGCGCCCGTGGGTCGCCAGCACCAGGTCATGCTCCCGGGGGTGGATGGCGAGGTCCCGCACCGCCACCGCGGGCATCTCGCTGCCCTTGAAGGCGGCCCAGGCCTGGCCGCCGTCCACACTGATGAAAAGGCCGTTCTCCGTGCCGAGGTAGAGGAGGCCCGGCTTCACCGGATCCTGCTTGATGACGTGGGCGTAGCCCTTCACGTCCGCGGTGGCGAGGCCGGTCCAGGACTTCCCGAAATCATCCGTGCGGAAGACGTAGGGCTTCATGTCGCCGGCGGCGTGGCCGTCGAAGGCGGCGAAGGCGGTCCCTTCCGCGTGGGGGCTGGCTTCGACCCAGGAGACCGTGGTGCCCTTGGGCAGGCCCGGCGCGTTGCCGGCGACGCTGGTCCAGGTTTTCCCGCCGTCCCGCGTGACCTGCAGGTTGCCATCGTCAGTGCCGGCCCAGATCACCTTCCCGTTCTTCGGGCTCTCGGAGATGGTGTAGATCGTGCAGTGGGTTTCGGCGGCGCTGTTGTCCACGGTGAGGCCGCCGCTCTCCTCCTGCTGCTGCTTCTTCGGATCGTTGGTGGTGAGATCGCCCCCCAGCCGTTCCCAGGTGGCGCCCTTGTCCCGGGACCGGAAGAGGTACTGGGCGCCGGTGTAGAGGGTCCCGGGCTGGGTGGGGCTCAGGTGGATGGGCGTGTTCCAGCTCCAGCGGTACTTGGGTTCCCCGGCGGGGGCCTGGGGCTGGATGTTGCGGGAGGTCAGCGTCTTGGTGTCCACCCGGCCCATCTCCCCGCCCTGGGACTCGGCATAGACGTAGCGCTCGTCCGTGGGGTCGGGGAAGACCCAGAAGCCGTCGCCGCCGTAGAGGTTGGTCCAGTGCTTGTTGGCGAGGTTCACCGCCGAGAAGCCCTTCCAGCTGCTGTTGTCCTGGAGGCCGCCGTAGACGTGGTAGGGCCGGGCCGAATCCACGCTCACGTGGTAGAACTGGCCCAGCGGCAGGTTCGGCACCATGCGCCACTTGTTGCCCCGGTCCTCGCTCACGAAGACGCCGCCGTCGGTGCCGAGGTACATGACCTCGGGATTCTGGGGGTGGAAGAAGAGGGCGTGGTGGTCGCTGTGGGTGGCCTGCGCGATGGTCGCGAAGCTCTTGCCGCCGTCGTCCGAGGAGCTCAGCTCGAAGCCCGGCTTGTAGACCTTGAGGGGATCCTTGGGATCCGCCATCACCAGGGAGAAGTAGAAGGGCCGCACGATGATGTTGGCGCCCGCGTTGCCGCGCGCCCAGGTTTCGCCCCCGTCCGCGCTGTGGAAGATGGCGCCGTCCTTGGCTTCCACCACCGCGTAGACGTGCTTCGGGTCCGAGGGCGCGATGGCCACGGCGATGCGGCCGACCTCCCCCATGGGCAGGCCGCGCTTGGCATCCCCGTTGAGCTTGGTCCAGGTCTCGCCGCCGTCCGCGGACCGGAACAGGCCGCCGCCGGGTCCGCCGCTCTCGAAGGCGTAGGGCTTGCGCCGGTGCTGCCAGAGGGTCGCGAAGAGCACCTTGGGGTTCTTCGGGTCCATGGCCAGGGCGGCGCAGCCGCTGTCCTCGTTGGAGAAGAGGATCCGCTTCCAGGTCTTCCCGCCGTCCGTGGTCTTGTAGAGGCCCCGCTCGCCGCCGGAGCTCCAGAGGTGGCCCTTGGCCGCGACGTAGACCGTGTTGGGATCGGTGGGGTCCACGAGGATGTTGGCGATGCGCTCGCTGTCCGGCAGGCCCATCTTCGTCCAGGTGTCGCCACCGTCCGTGGTCTTGTAGACCCCGTCCCCCACCCCCACGCTGTTGCGGACCCAAGGCTCGCCGCTGCCCACC
>JBGASS010000381.1:0-2827 GCA_044229555.1 Holophagaceae bacterium | reverse complement strand
GCCTCCCGGGAGTCCAGCAGGGCCGCTCCGAAGAGGAAGGCCTCGATGAAGGCTTGGAAGGGCTGCGCCTCGCGCCGCCACAGGGCCGCCAGGGAGGCCGGAAGCTCTAGGCCTCGCCGCGCCGCTTCGCTCCGGACCCAGGCCGGGTCCAGGCTCCCTTCCAGGTGGGCGTGCCGGTCGATGCCCGGGCAGGCGGGGGATGCGGGTGCCGGGCCCGGCCCGGGCACCGCATGGGGGAGCATGAGGGGGGACGGAGAGCGGGCAGAGCGGGCGCGCGGTCCCCCCTGGTTCATGCTGGCCTACTCGTCGTAGTCGTCCATGCGCAGGTCGCCGGGGTCCACGCCTTCCGCGCGGGCGCCGGTGATGCCCAGGCTCTCGTCGAAGGGCTCCTCCTGGGCGGCCTCGGCTTCCGGCTCGGGGGCGTAGTCGTCCTCGATGAGATGGACGGCCTTCTCCTTCTTCACGGCCTTGGCCTTCGCCGGCGCGGCCTTCTGGTCCGCGCCGCATTTGGGGCACTTCGCCTCGGGCTTGCCGAAGTCGTAGAACTTGGTCCCGCAGGAGAAGCAGGTGAATTTCTTGCCCAAGTTCGCCATATCCGAAGCCCCCATGATTGCAGAAGGTTCACGATATAGCAGGATGGCGGCGGGTTGTCACGCCTCCCATGAAGGGGCCAGGCCGGCCCGGGGCGGTCAGTCCCAGGGGACGTTGCCCAGGCGCTTGGGGTCGCCGTCGCAGAGCTGGCCCACGACGGTGTTGTAGAAGATGTGGTGCTTCGATTCCACGTCGGGGCCGAAGCGCTCGAGGAAGGTGTGGCGGCTACGGTCCAGCTCGTCCCGCAGCAGCCCGTAGAGGTTCCCGCCCTGCTTGCCCTGGGCGGCCTTCTGGGGGAAGTAGAGCTCGATGTCCCCCACGAGGACCCGGGCGAGGCGCTCGGCGGTGGCCCGGACCTTGGGATCCTGCTCCCGGGCGGCGGGGGCCGGAGGGGGCATGGGGATGGGATCGGGCACCAGCTGGGTGGGCACGGAGGGGGTCAGGTCCCGGGTGTCCAGGGCCTGGGCCACGGGGCGCGCCGGGGCGGCCACCGGCGCCATGGGCTGGGAGGCCCGGACGTCGCCGGGGGACATGGGAGAGGTGAGCTTCTGGGGCGGCGGCACGGGTGGCGCGGGCGGCTGGAGCCGGGGCGCCGGCGGCGGCTGTGCGGCGACGGGCTGGGTGGCCGGGGCCGCCATGGTGGGCATCACCTGGGTGGCGGCGGCGGTGGGCATCGTCGGCATGGCGCCCGTGCCTTCGTGGCCCGCGGCGGCGGCCAGGTGGGAGAGGGTGGATTCGGCCGCCAGGACGATGGAGCGGAGGAGGGCGGGGTGATCCAGGTGCTGCCGGTTGCCGCAGTCGATCACCACCACCGCCACCACCTTGCGGCGCAGGCGCAGGGGCAGCACCAGGCTTTCGGCGGCGGGCATGGGGCTGAGGGGCTTGAGGAGGGCGCCGTAGGCGGCTCCGCCGGAAAGGCGGGCCACGGCGCCGCTCAGCATCGGCTCGAGCTCCGGCGGTGGCACCACGGGCACGCCGGACCTCGGGGCGTCGCTCTCAAAGCCCCGGTGGGAGAAGAGGTTCGCGATCCCCTGCTTGATGATGTAGAGGGCGCAGCGCTCCGCCAGGGGCTGGAGTCCGTCCATGAGCGCCTTCAGGGCCTCGGCCTGGGTGGGCGCGTTCTCGAGGTGGTCGAGGGCGGCCGCCAGGTCCTTCTCCACCGTCGCGCCCCCGCCGGAGGCCTGGAGGGCGGCCAGCTGCGCGAGGATCCCCTGCATGAGGGCCTCGTCGGGCCGGAGCCTGCCCAGCTCCTCCTCCAGGGTCACGGAAAGGACTTCCTGGAGGGATTTCTGGCGGTCCTCCATCCATTGCTGGAGGAGGCTCTTGATGGATTCGGCGGAAGCGTCCATGTCTGCGGCCCGGGGGAAGGTGGGTTCAAGGGTACTCGAATTCATTCCGGACCAACCTTGTCAGGCTAGAATCTCAGCAAGAGTGATTGGAGCCATTGACATGGGCGATCTCAGCATCCTGGTCCGGGAAGAGGGCCCTGTTTCCGTGGTGGAGCCCAAGGGGTTCATCAACGCCCACACGGTCCGCCAGTTCGAGTGCGCCCTGGAGGAGGTCGTCCAGGCCGGCCGCTACGCGATCCTCCTGAACTGCCGGCACCTCAGCTACATCTCCTCAGCGGGCCTGGGGGCCATCATGGGCCTCATCGAGACGGTCCGGGAGCGCGGCGGGGACATCCAGCTCTGCAACCTGCAGGAAAATGTTTTCGCCATCTTCGACACCCTCGGCTTCACCCAGCTCTACAAGGTCCACCCGGAAGAGCAGGAAGCCCTCCAGTCCTTTCCGGTCCAGCCCTGATGCGCGCGGTGGCCGAGCAGTCCGAATTCCGGCTCGTGATCCCGAGCCAGACCCGCTACCTGAACCTGGTGACGGGCCTGGCCAAGCGCGCCGCCCTGGTCTCCGGCCTGGACGATCCGACGGCGGCCAAGGTCAGCATCGCCGTGGACGAGGCGGTGACCAACGTGATCATGCACGCCTACGGGGGCGCGGAGGACCAGAGCGTGGAGCTGGAGATCCGCTTCACGGGGCTGGCCCTGGAGATCCACATCTGGCACACGGGCCACGGCATCCGCCAGGACCAGGTGCACCTGCCGGATCCCAAGGAGTACGTGAAGCATCCCCGCAAGGGCGGCCTCGGCCTCCTGCTCATGAGCCGGTTCATGGATGAGGTGGACTTCCGGGAGGATCACGGCCGCAGCGAGTGCCTCCTGGTGAAGAAGATCTCCTGAGG
>JBGASS010000380.1:0-2835 GCA_044229555.1 Holophagaceae bacterium | reverse complement strand
TTGTGGGCCTTGTAGATGAGGATGTCCGCGGCCTGGAGCAGCGGGTAGCCCAGGAAGCCGTAGCTGCCGAGGTCGGCCACGGAGTTCTGCAGCTTCTCCTTGTAGGTGGGCACCCGCTCCAGCCAGGAGAGCGGCGTGATCATGCTGAAGAGCAGGTGCAGCTCCGCGTGCTCCTTCACCAGGCTCTGCACGAAGATCGTTGCGTTGGACGGATCCAGCCCCGCCGCCAGGTAGGTCGCCGTCAGCTCCTCCGTGGCGGGTCCGATCTCCTCCACGGACTCGTACTTCGACGTCAGCGCGTGCCAGTCCGCGATCATGTAGAAGGCCTCGCCCTGCCCCTGCAGCCGCGTGAAGTTGTCGAGCGCGCCGATGAGGTGGCCGATGTGCTGGGAGCCGGAGGGCTGGATGCCGGAGAGGACGCGCTGCATGTCAGAGTCCGAGAAGAAGGCTGGCGAGGGGAAGGATCATGTAGTTGATCACGAAGCCGAACACCGGCCCCAGGACGTACCTTGCGCCGCCTGTGAAGACGAGGATGAGCAGCACGAAGCCCATCTGGGCCCGGTACTTCTCGAACTTGTTGGCGAGGTTGTGAGGGAGTACGCCCATCAGCACGCCTGCGCCATCGAGAGGACCGACCGGAAGCAAGTTGAATAGAGCAAGCCCGATGTTGATGAGGATCAGCGTTCCCCCGAAGGAGAGAAGGAGCTGCCCGGATGGATTCGCAACCCGGGACGCCACGGATTCGAAGCCTCCGAGGGCGGAGAGGAACAGTCCGGCCCGCTCATGGAGACTGGGGATGGAGAACCGAAGGATGAGGCAGGTGACCGTCAGGAACAGGAAGCTCAGCGCCAGGTTGGAAACCGGCCCTGCCGCGCTCACGATCGCGCCGCCACCCCGGACGGTCCACTTGCGGTCGAAGTTGAGCGGGTTGTACGGCACGGGCTTCGCCCACCCGATCATGGGGATGCCCGTGGACATGCCGATGAGCGGGAAGAGGAAGGTGCCGATGGGATCCATATGGGCCAGAGGGTTGAGGGTCATACGCCCCAAGTGACGGGCCGTATCGTCCCCTAGCCAGTAGGCAGACGTTGCGTGGCTGGCTTCGTGGACACACAGGCTGAACAGCAGGGAGAGGTAGCCGACGATCAGGCCGAAGAGGGAGAAGTTTTCGAACATCAGATGACAATCTTCTCGTGCACCAACGCGCCCTCCGCGAACCGCGTCCAGCGCAATGGTGTGCAGTCCACGGTCTGGTACTTGCCGGTGATGATCAGCTCCGCCAGGGCGATGCCCACCGCGGGGCTCTCCATGGCGCCGTGGCCGCTGTAGCCCACCTGGAGCAGGAGGCCCGGATGGTTCCCGTGCCAGCCGACGATGGCGTTGTGGTCGGCGCTGTTGGTGTCGTAGAGGCCGCCCCAGCCGGACTTGAGCTTGCACACTGCGGTGCTGGGGATGCGCTCCTGCATGGGCAGGTTCACCTCGTCCCGGTAGTAGTCGGGTTCCAGCGTCGTGTCGAAACTGTCGGGCGCGTCCTTCCGCGCCTTGCCGATCATCAGGTTGCCGGCCTCGTGCTTGAAGTAGATGCCCTGGTCGATGATGGTGAGCGGGATGTGGTGCCAGCGCTCGTCCTCGTGGGGATGACCCGGGAAGTCGGTGATGAACATCATGCGCTTCTGGCTGATGACCGGGCAGAGGTCCGCGTCCGGCAGGCCGCTGCGCTTCAGCAGCTCGTTGATCCAGGGGCCCGTGCAGCAGGCGACAATGCCGGCTTCAACCCGTTCCTCGGTCCCGTCGGCGTCCTTGAGGACGACGCCGCTCGCCTTCGCGCAGTCGAAGGTGACCTTCAGGACCTCCGTGTTGAGCTGCAGCACCGGCTTCGCCGCGTAGTCCGTCATGGCCCGCTCGAAGTAGCCCACCGCCGCCTGGCTGGGATCGAAGCTGCCGCAGTCCCGGCCGAAGACGCCCCCCACCATGGGCTCGAAGCCCAGGAACTCCCGGACCTCCTCGTCCATATGGTCCACCGAGCACTTCAGCCCGGGGATCTTCGCCTCGATCTGCTCGGGGGTGAGGAGATCGAAGTTGACGCCGTTCTTCGCCCAGATCTCCGCCGCCATGGGGATCTTGGCCCAGCCCTTGGCGTAGTACGTGAACAGGTAGCCGCAGGGATCGTAGCCGCAGCTCACGCCCATGTCGTCCTGGAAGGACTTCAGCAGGCCGATGGCCTTGGTGCAGAGCTGCTGGTTGATCTCCGTGGTCCACAGGTTGCGGAAGCCGCCGGCGCTGAAGGCCGTCGGCCCGAAGGCGATCTTGTCGCCCCGCTCGACCACCAGGATCGAGCCCGTGAAGCCCTGCTTCAGCAGATTGAAGACCAGGGAGCCCGCCGAGATGCCGGCGCCCACCACCACCAGATCGAACTTCCGCACGAGCCCTCCGCGGCGCGAAACATCCAGCTTACCCGTGGTCAGGGCAAGCCGCCAGGGCGCGGAATCATTGGCTTCCCGCCGAGTGGCGGCCTCAGCGGGTCAGCACCGGCAGGTAGTCGATCCAGGGACCCGTCTCGGCAGAGTACCGCTTCGCCATCACCCGCGCCGCCTGGGCGAGGTGGCCCAGGTCGTGGACCACCCAGGAGGCCAGCAGCTGCTCCAGGGTCACCGGACCCAGGGCCGGATGCGTGCCCCGGCGCGCGAGATCCTCCTGCGACAGCCGGCATTCCCGCAGGGCCCGGAGGTTGCCGTCGCGCAGGGCCGCGAATTCCTCCAGCAGGGCCTCCACCGACCAGGTCCGAGCCTCCGCCTGGAAGCCGTCGCGGTCGAAAGGCTCGAAGGACCGGTCCCC
>JBGASS010000379.1:0-2889 GCA_044229555.1 Holophagaceae bacterium | reverse complement strand
CGGTGACGAAGACGCGGTTGTGGCTCACCAGGGCCGACGTGATGCCCGCCACCTTGTCCATCCGCGACATCATGTCGCCGCCGAAGAGGGTCTCGTTCAGGCCGATGTTCTGGTCCAGGACCATTTCGCGGGAGATGAGCATGCGGATTCCTCGGGGACCAGTGTAGCGGGGCGGCCTCAGCCCTCCCGGATCAGGTCCAAGCCGTGGTCGGCGAAGCGGCGCGCCCGGAGCTTCCGTCAGTGGACGTGAGCTCGTCGGCGAGCGCCTCCACCGCCGGCGCCCAGGCTCCAGGGACAGGTTGCCTGTACAGTTTGTGACGTCCGTACCAGGGCGTGTCCCGGCGGTCCCGCATCCATCGCCATTCCCCAGGCTCAGTGATCAGGAGCCGAACCGGCTTGCCCAGAGCCCCAGCGAGGTGGGCTACCGCCGTATCCACCGAAACCACGAGGTCGAGGGCTTCGATGGCCGCCGCAGTGTCCGCGAAATCCACCAGGTGAGGCGCGGCATCGTAGATCGGGGCGCCGGGAAACCTGGCTTGCAGTTGGCCTTCCCCCGAGTGCTTCTGCAGGGATACCCAGGACACTCCCGGAAGATCCAGCAGGGTCGCGCAGAGGTCGAGGGGCAGTGATCTCTCTGTATTCCCTGGATTTAGCGGGTTACCGGTCCAGGCTAGGCCGACGCGAAGGCCCGGCAACTACTGGAACCGCTCCCTCCAGACCGAGATTCGTTCGGGATCGGCCTTCAGATAGGGCTCGCCGCCGAACTCTTGCTCCCGGTGGAGCCGGAGGGCCTGAGGCAAGCTCATGACGGGAACCACAAGATCGGCCGGGAGTCGCGCCTGGGAGGAAACGAATAAGTCCACGGGCCAGCCCTGGGACCGCACCAGCGGGAGGAGGGGCCCAGGGATCTCCAGAGCGACCGGCCCCAGAGCTGCAAGGCGCGGGAGGAAGCGGAGGCATTGAATGATGTCACCGTAGCCCTGCTCAGCCACCACCAGGAGACGCTTTCCCAGAAGGGGCTCCCCATTTCAGCCGGGGTAGGTCTGGCCGGGGCGGCGGACCATGGGGAGAGCCCATCCAGCGCCATTCCCACTCGGGCCACCCTTCCTCAAAGCGACCCTCTTCGAGGAGGGTCAGCGCCCTGAAGAGCCTGAACTCTGGGTTGGCGGGCTGGAGATCAACGGCTTTTTCGAGAGCCCCCAGGAGTTGCCGACGGTCACCCCGCTGACGGTGGACCAGGGCGAGGTTGTGCCAAGCCACACCATAGCGGACATCCAGGGCCACCGCCTGTCGCAGGACCTGTTCCGCCTCCTCAAGCCGCTGCGTGCGGCAGAGGGATAGGCCCAGGTTCGATAGGACATCCGGAAGCTCCGGCTCGATGTCCAGGGCCTTGCGGAACGCCTGTTCCGCCTCCGGATCGCGCAGCTGGCGCTGGAGGGCCGCGCCGAGGTCATTCCAGGCTCCGGCTTCGGCGGGCCGCAGCCTGAGCAGCTCCTCGAAAGCCCGTTCCGCGCCGGACCAGTCCTGGCGGCGGACTCTCAGATGGCCCAGCTCCCGCCAGGCCTGGGCGTGGCCAGGAACACGGCCAAGCAGGTTGGTCAGGTTCCGTTCCGCTTCGTCAAGGTGGCCACGGACCCGGAGAAGGGTCGCTTCGGCGAGCAGGCGGGCATTGGCCTGGGATTCTGTGTCCATGCCGCTGCTCCCGGCCTCTCCTTAGGCCTTCACGCCCAGACGCTCCGCCATCGCCCGCCCCATGTCCGCAGGGCTCTGCACCACGGTGATGCCGGCGGCGCTGAGGGCCTTCATCTTCTCTTCGGCGGTGCCCTTGCCCCCGGAGATGATGGCGCCGGCGTGGCCCATGCGCCGTCCCGGAGGGGCGGTCTGGCCGGCGATGAAGGCCACCACGGGCTTGGTCATGTTGGCCTTCACCCAGGCGGCGGCGTCCTCCTCGGCGCTGCCGCCGATCTCGCCGATCATGATGACAGCGTGGGTGTCCGGGTCCTCGTTGAAGAGCCGAAGGGCGTCGATGTGGCTGGTGCCGTTCACCGGGTCGCCGCCGATGCCGATGCAGGTGGACTGGCCGATGCCCAGGGCCGTGAGCTGCCCCACGGCTTCGTAGGTCAGGGTGCCCGAGCGGGAGACCACGCCCACGTTCCCGGCCTTGTGGATGCGGCCTGGCATGATGCCGATCTTGGCGCTCCCCGGCGAGATGATGCCCGGGCAGTTGGGGCCGATGAGGCGGCTCTGGGGATAGTCGGGGAGCACCCGCTTCACCTTCACCATGTCGAGGACGGGAATGCCCTCGGTGATGCAGACGATGAGCTCCAGCCCCGCGTCCAGGGCCTCGAGGATGGCGTCCGCGGCGCCCGCCGGGGGCACGAAGATCATGGTGGCGTTGGCGCCGGTCTTCGCGACGGCCTCCCTCACCGTGTTGAAGACGGGGAAGCCCTCGATCTCCGTGCCGCCCTTGCCCGGCGTCACGCCGCCCACGACGTTCGTGCCGTACTCCTTGCAGCCCTTGGCGTGGAAGAGGCCTTCGCGGCCCGTGATGCCCTGGACGATGAGCTTGGTGTGGTTGCCAACGAGGACGGCCATGGGTGCTCCTGAAGGTGGGTCTGAGGTCTGAGGTCTTGGGTCTGGGGTCTTCGGAATCAGTCGTTGAATTCGTCCACGTCCGGCTCGGGGACGGCCTTGGCGGGTTCCGGGGGCAGCTGGGCCCGCAGGGAGCGCAGCCGGGCGAGGTAGTCCTGCTTCACCGCGTCCAGGTCCAGGTTCTGCCGGTAGAGCCGGAAGACGAGGAAGGCGACGATGCCCAGGTTGAGGGGCGGCGCCAGCCACATGAGCCTGGGCGCGTGGAAGAAGGTCGCCTCCCAGCCCCGGGGGCCCACC
>JBGASS010000378.1:0-2855 GCA_044229555.1 Holophagaceae bacterium | reverse complement strand
TGGGGGACGGCCTGGCGGTGGATCCCTCCTCGGCCACCTCCTGCTTCCGCAAGGCCGCGGACGGCGGGCACGCCGCGGCGATGCACCACCTGGGCGAGCTGCTGCGCAGCGGCGAAGGCGGCGCCCCGGATCCCCAGGAGGCCCTGCTCTGGACCCGGAAGGCGGCCTCCGCCGGTTCGCCAGAGGCCATGGCCAGCCTCGGGGTGGAGCTGGTGAAGACCGCGGACCGCCGGGAGGAAGGCCTGCAGTGGCTCCACGTGGCCGCCGCCGCGAACGTGCCCCTGGCCCTCCGGACCCTCGCGCGGATCTTCGCGGAAGCTCCCCCGCAGGAGGGCGGCAAGGTGGAGGCGGCGCGCATCCTGCGGGCCGCGGCGGCCCTCGACGAGCCCGCGGCCTGCTTCGCCCTGGGGCGCTGGCTCCGCAGCGGCTTCCTGCCGGCGGAGGATCCGGCGGAGGCCCGCCACATGCTGGCGCGGGCGGCGGACTTCGGGATGCCGGAGGCGATGCTGGAGCTCGCGGCGGACTACCGGCGCGAAGGGGCCACGCCCCAGGACCGCGCCACCGCCACCGAGTGGCTGCAGAAGGCGTCGTGGAAGGGGCATCCGGGGGCCATGCTGGCCATGGCCCGGGCCTTCCGGGACGGCGACGGCATCCCCCAGAGCCCGCCCCAGGCCGCGGCCCTGTTCCGCCAGGCCGCGGAGCTGGGGGATCCGGAAGCGATGCTGGAGCGGGCCTGGACCATGGTGCGGGGGGAGGGCGTCGGGCCGAGCCGCTGGTGGCCCGGGACTGGTTCCGCCGGGCGGCGGAGGCGGGCTGCGCGGAGGCCTACCTGCCCCTGGCCCAGCTCTACGCCGGGGCGGAGAACCTCTTCGAGGACCGCGCGGAGGCCCTGAAGTGGTTCCACCTCGCCTGGGGCGCGGGCGCCTTCGAAGCCGCCTGCCACATCGGCCGCATCCTGGAGAAGCAGGGGGACGAGGCCGGCGCGCTGCCCTGGCTCCAGAAGGCCGCGGAGAAGGGCCATCCGGAGGCCCTCACGGCCCTGGGCCGCCGCCACCGGGAGGGCCGGGGCGTGGCGAAGGACGAGGCCCGGGCAGGCCAGTGCCTGCGCCGGGCGGCGGAGGGCGGCGACGCAGAGGGCATGGTCGAGCTGGCGGACTTCCTCCTCCACCGCCAGATGATGAAGCCCGACGGCCCGGAGGCCCTGCGCTGGCTGCGCCGCGCCGCGGAGGCCGGGCACGAGGGGGCGAAGGTGTGCCTGTTCCGGCTCATGGACAAGGGCGGCCCCGGCATCGCCCCCAACAAGGCGGAAGCCGCGCGGTGGCGGGCCGAGGCGGGCCTGCCGGAAGAGAAGATGCTCGGCAAGGTGACGGGCTTCTTCGGCTGGAAGAAGGAATGACGTGACGACGCTGCTGCTCATCAGGCACGGGATCGCCGAGGACTATCGCCCCGGCCTGACGGATGCGGAGCGGGCCCTCACCGCGGAGGGCTGGCTGAAGACCCGGGCGGCCATGCGGGGCCTCGTGGCTCTGGGCCACGTCCCTTCCCGCGGCATCAGCAGCCCCTACCGCCGCGCGATGGAGACCATGGCCTGTCTCAAGGAGGCCGTCCTCGCCCAGGACGGCGCGGGTGTCTTCCCCGTCGGCGTGTGGGAGGGCCTCGTGCCGGACGGCGATGCGGGCGAGGCGGAGGCCTGGCTGCGGCAGCTCATGGGCGGCGCCGGGGCGGACGAGCGCCTGGCCTTCACCAGCCACGAGCCCTTCCTTTCCAGCCTCGTCGCCCAGCTCACCGGGCGGCGGATCGACGTGAAGAAGGCCAGCTGCACGGAGATCGAGTGGCTGGGCGGCGGATGGCGGTTCGTGCGGCACTACCCGCCGGCGGAGCTGAGAGGGGATTGAGGCGGGAATGGACCTCGGCGGGGTGCACGCTTTCCAATTGCGCCCGGGCCCCGATCCGCCGACAACAGAGCCATGGCCCTCCGCCCCGCCCCCACCCTCGCCACGCTGCCTTCGGGGCTCAGGCTCCATTACCGCGTGCAGGGGGAGCCGGGGAAGCCCTGGCTGGTGCTGCTGAACGGGCTGCTCAGCGACACGACCATGTGGGCGGGGGTGCTGCCGGGCCTCACGCCCCATTTCCGCGTGCTCACCTTCGACAGCCGGGGCCAGGGGCGCAGCGAGGCGCCGGAGGAGGGACCCTATCCGACCGCCCAGCTCGCGCGGGAAGCGTGGGACCTCTTCGGGGTGCTGGGCATCGAACAGCCCTGGCTGGCGGGCCTCAGCAACGGCTCCGCCCTGAGCCTGGAACTCCTCTGCGACCACCCCGGCGCCTTCCCGGGGGCCGTGCTCACCTCCTCCGTGCCCCGCATGGACTTCGCCATGGGCCGCAAGGCCGAGCACTGGGCGCGCTGCCTGGAAGTGGGGGGCCCCCTGCTGCAGTTCGACGCGGTGGCGCCCTTCCTGTGGGGGGACCGCTTCCTGGAGGCCCGGCACGGCGTCCTGCGGGCCTACCACCAGGTGGTGACGGGGGAGGGCAGGGCCCTCCACGGCAACCTGCACCAGATCCGCGGCACCCACGGCTGGGACATCCGGGAGCGGCTTCGCTCCATCCAGGCTCCGGTGCTGCTGCTCTGCGGGGCCGAGGACCTGCTCACGCCCCCCTGGAAGTGCCTGGAAACGGCCCAGCTGATCCCCGGCGCCCGCCTCGAGATCCTGCCGGGGATCGGTCACTCCTTCCCCGTGGAGGATCCGAAGGGTTTCGTGGCGCGGGTGCTGGACTTCGCCCGGACTCCGTAGCCCCCCCCGCCGGATTGGCGTACCCTGGTGTCCTCTCCAAGCTCAATCTTTGAGACTTTCCCCCCC
>JBGASS010000377.1:0-2858 GCA_044229555.1 Holophagaceae bacterium | reverse complement strand
CTTGCAGCGGGGCGAGGCCATGATCGCCTCGATGGCCGGCGGCACCCGCACGTGGGAGACCAGGATCGAGAAGTTCCGGAGGCCCCGGCGCCGGGCCTCGCTCACCGCCAGGGCGTTGGCGGGGGCGGTGGTCTCGAAGCCCACGGCGAAGAAGACCACCTCCTGCCCCGGGTTCTCCTCCGCCACGGCGACGGCGTCCAGGGGCGAGTAGACGACGCGCACGTCTCCGCCCTCGGACTTCACCTCGAAGAGGTCCCGGGAGGACCCCGGCACCCGCAGCATGTCGCCGAAGGAGCAGAAGACCACCCCGGGCCGCGCGGCGATGGCCAGGGCCTTGTCGATGAGCTCCACCGGCGTGACGCAGACCGGGCAGCCGGGGCCGTGGATGAGGGTGAGCTCCCGGGGGAGCAGCTCGTCCAGGCCGTAGCGCACGATGCTGTGGGTCTGCCCGCCGCAGACCTCCATCAGGGACCAGGGCCTCGTCACGAGCCTCCGGATCGCCTCCACCAGGGGCCGGGCGGTCTCGCCGTCCCGGTATTCGTCCAGGAATCTCACGGCAGGCCCTCCCCATTCACGGCGTCCAGCTCCTTCAGCGCGGCGAAGACCCGGCGGGCCCCCTCCTCGTCGATGACGTCCAGGGCCAGGCCCGCATGCACCACCACGTGGTCGCCCACCCGCGCGTCCGGGACGAAGGCCAGGCTGACCTCCTTCACCACCGCGCCGAAGGCCACGCGCCCCATGCGCAGCTCGCCCTCCTCGAAGCTCAGGATCCTGCCAGGCACGCCCAGGCACATATCAGACCTCCCCTTCCCCCAGCGCCGCGACCCAGGCCTGGCCGAGGGAGATGCCGCCGTCGTTGGCGGGATACAAGGCGGGCCGGTGCACCTGGAAGCCCGCGGCCCGCAGGCCCGCGGCGCAGAACTCGCCCAGGAGGCGGTTCTGGAAGCAGCCGCCGGTGAGGACCACGTCCTCGAGGCCCGCGGCCTCCGCGAAGGCCACCGCGAGGCGGGCGAGGGCGCGATGAAAGCGCCGGGCCATGAGGCCGGGATCCGCCCCGCGGGCGCGGTCGGCGAGCAGCTCCCGCAGCAGCGGCGCCGGGTCCGCCACGCGGTGGCGGAGCTCGAAGGCGTAGGCGCCGTCGTCCCGCGCCGCCGCCGCCGCGAACTCCAGCGCCATGGCCGCCTGCCCCTCGAACCCGGCGCCCACGCGGATCCCCGCCAGGGCCGCCACCCCATCGAAGAGGCGGCCGATGCTGGACGTCCACGGCGTGTTGAGGCCGCGCTGGAGCATCCGGACCAGGGGCCCCAGCTCCGCGGCGGTGAAGAGGGCTTCCGCCGCCGCGCCCTCCCCCAGCCGCTCCCAGCACAGGCCCAGGGCCGAGCGCCGGGGCTCCCGCACGGCCTGCTCGCCCCCCGGCAGGGGGAAGGGCCGCAGGTGCCCCAGGCGCGTGCAGCGCGGCCCGTCCACCCAGAGGGCCTCGCCGCCCCACAGGGTGCCGTCGGCGCCGTAGCCCGAGCCGTCCCAAGCCAGCCCCAACAGGGGCTTCCGCAGGTCCAGCTCCGCGGCGCAGGCCGCCACGTGGGCGTGATGGTGCTGCACCCGCACCAGGGGCAGGCCCCGCGCCGCGGCCATCCGCTCCGCCAGCCGCGTGGACGCGTAGTCGGGGTGCAGGTCGCAGGCCAGACGCGCGGGCTCGACCCCCAGGAAGGCCGACAGGTCGTCCACGGTGCGGGCGAGGAGGGCGAGGCCCGCCGGCGAATCCAGGTCCCCGAGGTGCTGGCTCACCACCGCCTCGCCCCGGGCGGCGAGGGTGATGGTGCTCTTCAGGTGGCCGCCGAAGGCCAGCACGGCGGGGCGGTCCGCCGGGAAGGGCAAGGGCAGCGGCGCGAAGCCCCGGGCGCGCCGCAACAGACGGAGGACGCCCTCCTCCACGCGGCCCACGGAATCGTCCACAGGACGCAGCACCGGCCGGTCGTGGACGAGGAAGGCGTCCGCCACGTCCCCCAGCCGCTCCAGGGCCTCCGTCTCCCCGATGGCCATGGGCTCCCCGGATCGGTTGCCGCTGGTGCAGACCAGGGGGCGCGCCGCCAGGGCGGTCAGGAGGTGGTGCAGGGGCGTGGAGGGGAGGAAGGCCCCGAGGTCCGGATTGCCCGGGGCGACGTTTTCCGCGACGGTCCCTGCGCTGGCCCCCGCCGTGGCCCCGCCCCGCCTCGGGAGCAGCAGGATGGGCGCCTCGGAGGACTGCAGCACGGCGGCCTCGTCGGAGGAGGGCCCGCAGAGCTCCCGGAGCGCGGCCAGGTCGTGGACCATCACGGCGAAGGGCTTCTCCTCACGCCCCTTGCGGGTCCGCAGCCGCGCCACCGCCGCCGCCGAAGTCGCGTCCACCAGCAGCTGGAAGCCGCCGAGGCCCTTCAGGGCGAGGATCCGTCCCTGGAGGAGGTCCTGGACCGCCTCCCGCATCGCGGCCTCGCCTTCGGCCCGCAGGGCGCCGAAGCTGTCCTTCAAGGCCAGGCGGGGACCGCAGTCCGGACAGGCGATGGGCTGGGCGTGGAAGCGGCGATCGGACGGGTCCCCGTACTGGGCCGCGCAGGCGGCGCAGAGGGGAAAGCCGCGCATGGCGGTGCGCGGACGGTCGTAGGGCAGGCCGGCGATGATGGAGTAGCGGGGTCCGCAGTGGGTGCAGTTGGTGAAGGGGTAGCGGAAGCGGCGCTCCCCAGGGGTGTCCAGCTCCGCGCGGCACGCGTCGCAGAGGGCGAGGTCCGCGGGCACCGAGGGCCGCGCCTCCCGTCCCTCGCCGCTGGAGCGGATGGCGAAGGCGGCATCGCCCTCGACCTCGGCGACGGCGTGGATCGCGATGG
>JBGASS010000003.1:0-23221 GCA_044229555.1 Holophagaceae bacterium | reverse complement strand
AGCTCTACGAGGAGAGCCACAAGGGCGTGGTGTGCCCCCTCACGGAGAAGCTGGCGACCCAGGTCATCAGCCTCCCCATCTGGCCCGAGCTCGACGCCGAAACCCAGGCCCGCGTCGCGGATGCCCTGAAGCGCCTGATCGCCGAGTAGGACTTCCCGAAGCACGATCCAGGTCGGGGACTGGGCCCCGACCATGGGGCGCGTTTTGATTGACCAAAAGGCTGAAATGGCTATTAAATGGGCACTGGAATCCAAATAGATTTTGGCCGAGCAGCCTAGAATGGACCCTATGAACAGCTTGAAGAAACCGATGCAGTGGGCCCTTCTGGCAGGGTTGCTTGCTGCAATTTACAGTCTCTCATGGCCCAATTTTTATCGATCGGAACTCCGCCTACTGCCCGTGGAGTCGAGAAGCGCGGGTGGCCTCGGCGGGCTGGCTACGGCGGCGGCTGCTTTCGGGGTGAGTCTGCCTGGAGGAGAGGGCAGTGACGCCAATTTCGTGGATATCCTGAACAGCCGATCCATTCGTGAGCAGATCCTGCAAACCGAATACCGGTACCACGTGAGGACGTGGCGGTTCGGAACGGAGAAACTGGTCACGGGGACCCTATTTAATCATTTGAAGGCCACCAACATGGACCGGGGGGTCGTGGCGCTCGGCACGGTGCTATCCGCCTCGCGCGACATGAAATCCAAGGTCATCACCCTGAGCGCCGAAACCATCTCTCCCGAACTCTCCCAGCAGATCGTGCAGCGGGCGGGGAAGCTGTTGGAGGCCTTTATTCAACAGAAGGGACGTACGCGGGGGGGCGCGAAGGCCATTTTCGCGGAAGCACGCCTTCAGGACGCCCGGCGGGAGATGGACCAGGCCGAGCTTTCCTTCCGCAAGTTCCTCGAAGGAAATCGCAATTACCAGAGCAGCGGGGATCCTGCGGTTCGCCTGCAAGGGGCCAGGTTGGACAATGAACTTCGCCTCCGGCAGCAGCTTGTGATGACCTTGGCCATGAACCGGGAGCAAGCTCTACTGGAGGAGAAGAACGACATTCCCATCCTCAACGTCCTCGATCCAGGGAACCTACCCATTGAAAAGAGTCGACCGGCACGGGCCCAGATGGTGATTGTCGTGGCCCTGTTGACCGGCCTAGGGGTCTGGGGTTTTTCGAACCGCCATTGGATCAAAAGCCGGCTGATTGCTTCCAATGAGGAAAACCCGGAGGGAAATGCATGAGGCTGTTGGATTGCCTGAAAATTCGGCGGTCATGAGGGGAATCGTTTCAGTCAGAAGGGGAGTCCAAATTCGTTTTGAGGAAGGCGGCCTGCCGGGTGAAGAACTTGTCAAGGGACGTGAGACTGGCTGGGTGCGACGGTCTCAGGCCGTGCAAGCGAGGTTGGGGTTTGGGGCCCTTGTCTTGGAGAACTGAAATCCGTGTCCGTGGCCGGGGAAAAGGCGAAAATGCCAACCAGTAACAACTTCGCGAAGAGTGTGCTGACCATGCTCGGCGGAACGGCGGTGGCCCTGGCGGTGCCCCTGGTGGCGAGTCCCTTGGTATCCCGCATCTACACGCCGGAAATGTTCGGGCAGCTCGCCGTCTTCGTTTCCGCCAGCTCCATTGGCGCGATCGTGGCCACGGGGCGCTATGAGCTGGCCATCCCCATTCCGAGGAACCGCGTCACGGCCCTTGGCGTGGCCGTCATCGCCATCGCGACGTCCGGCTCGATCGCCCTCCTGGGCTCCGTGGTTCTCGCCTTGCTCTCCTGGTTGGCCCCCGGGCTCCTGGGCACCACCCTGGGCCCCGGGCTGTGGATCATCGCCGTGCCGGCCGGCGTGTTCATTCTGGCCAGCATTCAGACCCTGACCTATTGGCAGGCGCGCAGGCAGGCCTACAGGGTCGTCGCCCTGGCCAGGGCGAGCCAGGCGATCGCCATGACGGTGGGCCAATTGGGGACGGGCCTCCTTGGATTGGGTGGCGTGGGTCTGGTCATTGGCTACCTCCTCGGGGCCCTGGTGAGCGTGTGGCAGTTGGTGCATGCGGGGCTGAAGGAGCTGCGTGCTGACTTCGCGCGCCTGAATCGCCGATGGGTCAGCGCTGCCGGTTGGCGATTCGGAGATCTCCCGAAATACATGGTTCCAGGCCACCTTGCAAACATCGTGTCCAGCCAGCTTCCGGTCATCATGCTGGCCGCGCTGTACGGGCCGCGCCAAGCAGGGCTGTATGCCTTCTCCGAACGGCTCGTGATCGTCCCATGTGGCGTGGTGGCCAATTCCGTCGGCGAGGTCTTCCGTCAGTCCGCGGCCCAGCTCTATCACCGCCAAGGTAATTGCCTCGACCTGTTCCTTCGTACGAAGAAGAGGCTGGCCCTGATGGCGTTCGCTTTTGCGGTGGCGATCATGGTCTTGGCCCCCCCGATGTTCCCCTTGGTGTTCGGGAAGGCTTGGCGGGAGGCGGGGCAACTCGCCATAAGCCTTGGGATACTCGTGTTCTTCCAGGGGGTCTCTTCGCCGCTGAGTCAGACGGTGTTGCTTGCTTCGATGTACCGAGCCGATCTGATGTGGCAAATTTTTAGGTTGCTGCTGTCCGCGGCCGGCCTCTACCTGGGCTTTGCGCTCTTCAGGGATTTCAAGATCTCCGTGCTCTTTCATGCCATCGCGTTCGCGATTTCCTACATGCTGCACAGCAGCATGCAGTACATTGCGGCCCGGGGCGACCTCCACGACAAGAATCCAGCCTGACGTCGAGGCACCATGACCAGAAAAATCAAGCTGATTGCCCAACTGTTGCTGTGCATGCTCCCGGGCGTGCTGAAGATCCCGGCCTATAGGTTGCTGTTCGGCGCGGTGATCGGCAAGCGCGTGCGGATCGGTTTCGGTGCGCTCCTGATCTTTGAGACGCTGGCCATCGGCGATGACTGCCGCATCAGTCCCCTCTGCCTATTGCGCGTGCGTCATCTGAAGATCGGCACACGGACGAAGATCGGTCTGTTCTCCCGGTTCATCGTTCACAGCGTGGACCTGGGTCCGTCCGTCACCATCGGCCCCCAGGTGAGCATCCTGGCGTCGGATAGCGATCCTCGGTGTGTATTCACCGCGGGCGCGGAGACCTGGATTTTCGAGTATTGCTACATCAATCCGGCACGCCCCATCAGACTGGGGCGCAACGTTGGCGTAGGTGGGGGTAGCTACATCTTCGGGCATGGGCTGTGGCTGTCCAAGCTGAAGGGCTACCCTGTCGGGTTCGGCGAAGTCACCATCGGGAACGACGTGTGGCTGCCCTGGGGTTGTTTCATCATGCCGGGGGTGGACATCGGCGAAGGCGCGGTTGTCGGAGCAAGATCATTGGTGACCAAGAATGTGCCTGCGGGCGCATTGGTGGCAGGCATCCCCGCCAAGTTGATGCGGGAAGTCGTCGCCGTGGAACCGAGCCTCGAGCAGCAGGTGACCCTGCTTGAGGAGGCGACGCAGGAGTTCTGCCAACTTCGGGATGCGGCGCTCCAAGTTGAGCGCGAAGCCGACTGGGTGAGCTTCAAAATCGATGGGAAGCTGGAAGTCACAGTGGCCACGGGCCTCGGTGCCCACCCGCCCAAGGAACATGCCTCAGGTGTCCTGCACGTCATCCATGAACGCCTGCGGGATGCTCAGGGATTCCCAATGCCGCTGTATTCACTTCGCAGCTTCCAGAGCTCCCCCCGCAGCACATGCAATGCGGTCCAGTCCGCCTGGCTGTTGCACTTGCGTCAAATCGGGACGCGCCACTATCCGATCGACGAGGTGGACGTTGAACAAGGGTGAGGCCTCGCGTTTGGCCAACCCCTTCTCAGAAGCCGCACTGGCGTGGCTCAACGAGCTGCTGCGATCCCGCATCTCCAGTGAGTTGGAATTGATCCATGCCGATGATGGCAGCACGCGGGTGCGGGTTGCGGGCAGCATCTTGAGCCTGGATTTCACGGACTGTGATCCAGGATTGAGAGGGCACACCCCCGTCACCAACTGCGCCCATTGGGAGAGCGAGGAGGCAGGCTTGCGGGCCCCATCAGGTCTTCCGATGCCGGTGCCCACCAGTCGCCCCGTGGCGCCCGACATCAAGGTCCTGCGAGGGCCAGAGGGCTGCAGGATCAGTTGTGACATCCCGGGCCTGATCTACTGGCACTTGACGAGGCTGGAGGAACTCTCGGCCACCGTGAGGGATGGTCACGGCCGTTTCCCCGCCGTGGCTTCGCATGCCCACGCCCATGGCTATCTCGAGCGCCCCATTGTAGATGAATGGATTGATCTCGTCGCCCAAATGGTGACCGAGCTTTGGCCCGGGATTTCCATGGTGGCACGGGGTGCTGCGGGGATTCAGCCCTCCCATGACGTGGATTTCCCCTGCCGGTATGCCCATTGCAGCACTGAGCACTTCATCCGCCATCTGGCCAAAGACTGCCTGCAGCGCAAGCGCCCGCTCGATGCAGTGAAAGGCCTGCTGATCCGAGCCACGGCATGGAAGGCGAAGCAACTACCTTCAGGCGATCCTTACAACACCTTCGACTGGATCATGTCCCAGTCGGAGCGGCATGGGCTGAGGAGCCAATTCTACGTGGTCTGTGGTGGTCGCCACCGGTTGGACCCTGGATACGATCCTGGTCACCCGGCCATCCGTAAGCTGATGCGGGACATCCATCTCCGTGGGCACCTTCTTGGACTTCACCCGAGCTACGGGTGCATGGATGATCCCGCGATGTTGGCCGAGGAGTTGTCTGTACTGAGACGTCTGGCTGCCGAAGAGGGCATCGTCCAGGAGGGCTGGGGCGTTCGCATGCACTACGTGAGGTGTCTATATCCAGATCTCTGGCGACAGCTTGATTCCCTTGGGGCCGACCACGATGCATCCATGGGTTATGCGGATCGTGTCGGGTTCAGGGCCGGAACGGCGTTCTCGTATCCGGCCTTTGACCCGGCCTTGCAGAGGGCCTATGCCCTGAAGGTCAGGCCATTTGTCGTGATGGAAGGAACCCTTTACGCGAAATCATACATGCACCTCGGGAACGAGGAGCGACTGCGCAAGCTCGACCAGCTGAGCCGAGCCTGCGCGCAGGTTGGCGCCGACTTCAGTCTGCTTTGGCACAATTCCGAACTGGCCGACTCAGAACTCCGCTCAACCTATGTCCACGGCCTGCGTTCACAGGCCACGGCGCACTGACCCGGCCAGCCCATGCGATCCCCTACTGCCCCAACGAATCGGATGGAACGGCTGTTCTCACCCGGTGTCGGCTTGTACCTGTTCGCGGGATTGTTGCTTCTGGTGTATGCGGTTGTTCCGACGATCGCCTACTTTACCCTAGCCGAGAATGAAGCCCTGCTTCAGTTGGCCCTGATTTGCGTGATCGCCGTCGCGGCGATGCTGGTTGGAGCCCGCATTCCGCTCTTTGATGCCCGATTCCGTCCAGAAGCGCAGCGCATTGCGATTCCTGAAGATCAGTTCATCCTTGGCACTTGGGTGGCCATGGTCGTGTTCGTGGTGGTGACGTTCGCAACAGCCCCCACCATCCCCATTCTCAGCGCGCTTTCCGGCGCTGGCGCGGACCTGAGCCAGGAGCGGGGTGAGTTCCTCAAGGGCAGGCAAGGAGCTGGGGCCGTACTGATCTATATCAGCACCTTTTTGACCAACACCGTGGTCCCCTACAGCATCATCGTCCTCTATGCCGCCAAGTCGCGGTGGCGTCATGTGGCGGGCCTTTTGTTCTTCTGCTTCTGCATCAGCTTCCTGCAGAAGGCCCTGTTCCTGAATCTCGTCCTGCCCATGCTTGCATTCATGGCCCTTGCAGGGCGTCTGAAGGGCAAATCATTCCTTTCCATCATCGGCGCATGTGCGGGCCTGCTCATTGTCACCACCGCCTTGTCGGTGGCTACCGAGGCTTCGGATACAGCTGCGATCTCGGGTGACTACCTCTCCGCGTTGTATGTGCCGACGGGCCCGCTGGACTATTTCCTCTGGCGGACATTCGCAGTCCCCATCTTCACGGCCGTCGATACGCTCATCGTGCACGCCGAACAGTTCGGGGGGAGGCCCCTCCTTGGTGCCACGAGCAGCCTCCTGGCTTCCATTACAGGTGTCGAGCGCATCAATCTCGAACGATTCGTCTTCGAACATCAATTCGGCTCCTGGAATGACATCGCGAACTCCAACGCGGTGTTCATCACGGATGCCTTCGTGAATTTTGGGCAAATCGGTGTCGTCCTATTCGGCCTGGCCGTCGGAGTCGTGTTCCGCTGCTTCGAGAAGTCGAAGGACATCGCCTTCAAGTGCATGTGGCCGTTGTTCGCATTCGTGCTGTTCTCATCGCCACTCATCGGAATGATGTTCAGCAACGGGTTCTTGTACATGCTGATTCACGCGCTTTTCATTCGGCTGAGTGCAAGGCCGAAGCCCCAGGTGATCTCATGAGCTCTGAAACTCCCTCCAATCCCACCATTTCCGTGGTGATTGCCGCACGAAACGAAGCCACGCACGTGCGTGAGGCCGTCGAAAGCGTGGCTTCCCAGCGCGGAGTCAGTTTCGAATTGATCTTCGTGGACGACCACTCGGACGACGGCACCAAGGAGATCGTCGAGGCCGTCGCCGCCGATCACTCCGTGATCAAGGTATACAGCAACCCCAAGCGCGGGAAGTGTTCCGCATTCAACTTCGGTGTCAGCCAGGCAACTGGTCGCTTCGTATGCATTTTTGCCGGGGATGACATCATGCCTGCCGGTAGCCTGCTGGAGCGCTACCTTGCAGTGGAGAACGAACCGGACGACGTGTGCGTGGTGGGTGTCTGCAAGCTCGTGACCATGTCTGACATCAAGAAGTTTGACGGGCACCTGATTCCAAGGGCCAAAGGGCGGGGCACATTGAGTGGGGTGTCCCCCCTGATGAACCGCAAGGCGCTCGCCCAGATCTTCCCGACGCCAGAGGAACTGCCCAATGAAGACACCTGGATGGAACTGGCCGTGCTCCACATGCCTGGATGGCGAGTGATCCACAGCGACACCATCTGCTGCCTATGGCGCGTTCACGCGGGAAACAGCGTCAACATGACGGTTTCGTTCGAGGAGTTCAACCGGAAAATCTCGGTCCGCATGGGAGCCCTGCGGCTGTTCATGCAGAAGTTCGGATCCCAGTTGGACAGTGCTCAGAAGGAGACCCTCCAACGCAAGATCACGATTGAGGATGCCCGCCGCCAAGGGGACTGGCTTGGAGTGCTCTCCGCGGGTGGCAGCGTGGTGGACCGGCTTCGGGCACTCTCGGTCACCAACGCAACCATGTACAGTATTCGCAGGCGCTTGTACGGCCTCCTGAGCGGCTGGTAACCCCCTTCATAGAGAAATGAGTATGCGCCCCTACCAAATCTGCAACCACTGCATCATGGATACCACCGACCCGAATATCGTCTTTGACGAAAAGGGCTGGTGCGAATATTGCCAAAATTTCGAGAGGACCATCAAACCCAACTGGGACACCGGCCGCAGAGGCGAGCAGGCCTTGCAATCGTTGGCAGGGGTTATCCGCGCGGATGGCAAGGGGCAGGACTTCGATTGCATCATCGGCTTGAGCGGGGGCTTGGATAGTTCCTATGCGGCCTATGTGGCGAAGGAGAAGATGGGCCTGCGCCCGCTGCTATTCCATGTCGATGCCGGTTGGAATACCGACCAGGCCGTTGGGAACATCGAAAAACTGGTGGACGGTCTTGGCTTGGATTTGTACACAGATGTCGTGAATTGGGAGGCCGTCAAGCGCATGCAGGTGGCCTTCCTGCGTGCGGGTATTCCGGACCAAGACCTTGTGCAGGACGCGGCCTTCTTTTCCGGTCTCTATAAATTCGCCCGTAAATACAAGATCAAGCACATCATCACCGGGTCGAATTTTTCCACGGAATGCTGCCGCGAGCCCGAAGAGTGGGGGGGGTACCTGGGTATTGATAAAACCCTGTTCGGGGATATCTGGAAGCAGCACGGTGATGGAAAATCCAACCACGATTTCCCTCTGGTGGACATTTTTGTATATAAATTGTGGTACCAGAAAGTGCTTGGGATGAAGGTGCACCATCCACTGAACCTGGTCCCTTATATCAAGAAGGATGCGGAGGATGAACTGGAGCGCCGATTCGATTGGCGGCGATTCCAGCACAAGCATCACGAATCCCGATTCACTCGCTTTTACGAGGACTATTGGCTCCCTAGGCGCTTCGGATACGAAAAGCGGCGCGCCCACTTTTCCAGCTTGATCATGACGGGGCAGTTGACGCGCGAACAGGCGTTGGACCGCATCTCTCGACCAGAAATGGATGAGCACTTCCTCAAACAGGAGTTCGAGTTTGTGGCGCACAAAGTGGGTCTGACGGTGGAAGAATTGGAGCAGCTGTTCTGCATCCCCAAAAGGACCTTCAGGGATTTCAAGAACAAGCGTGATCTGATCGGAATCGGTGCAACCATCATGCGCAAGCTGGGGCTGGAAAAGAGGTATTTCCGATGATTTGCATCGTGGACTATGGCGTGGGGAACATTCAGGCCTTTCTGAATCTGTTCAAGCGCATTGGCGTGGAGGCCCGGCGTGCGAGCACGCCAGAAGCCTTGTCGGATGCCGTGCGTCTTGTGCTCCCCGGGGTGGGCCACTTTGACCATGCGATGCAGCGCCTCAACGATTCCGGTTTGCGGCCCAGGCTCGAAGAACGGGTCCTGGGCGCCCGAGTCCCAGTTGTGGGAATCTGCGTCGGAATGCAAATGCTGGCTCAAGGTTCCGATGAAGGGAACCTGCCGGGACTGAACTGGGTTCCCGGGCGGGTACGCGCCTTCGCCGACCAACCGGGAAGCGCGCATCTCCCCATGCCGCACATGGGTTGGAACGATCTTCAGCCGCGTGAGCACAGCACGCTGTTTTCCAAGGGGTTTCAACAGGATCCTCAGTTTTATTTCCTCCACTCCTACTTCTTCGATGCCGAGAACAAGCAGGATGTGGCGGCCACGGCACGGTATGGCCTCGACTTCGATGCCGTCGTGTCACGTGGTCACATCCATGGGGTGCAGTGTCACCCCGAAAAAAGCCACCAATGGGGAGAACAGCTCCTCAAGAACTTCGTGGAGCTCTGACAGATGCTGAGGCCTCGAATCATTCCTTGTTTGCTGGTGCATCAAGGTGGCTTGGTCAAGACCCAGCGGTTCAAGGAGCCAAAATACGTCGGCGACCCTATCAATGCCGTCAGGATCTTCAACGAGAAGGAGGCCGACGAGCTGATGGTGTTGGACATCGACGCAACGGTGAACGGCGTGGCTCCGGATTTCGACCTCATTGCGAAATTGGCTGCCGAGTGCCGCATGCCCCTCTGCTATGGGGGAGGGGTCACCACTGCGGAGCAGGCCGCACGCATCATTGATATGGGTGTCGAAAAGGTCGCTATCAGCTCCGCCGCGATCGCCAATCCCAATTTGCTGATGGATATGGCTGCAGCCGTCGGCCGGCAGTCCGTGGTCGCCGTGTTGGATGTGCGCAAGCGCACGGGGCTATTCGCCGGCGGTCATGAGGTGTGCACCCACAATGGGAATCGGGTCCACAAGCTGAATCCGGTTGAAGCAGCGGTCCTGATGCAGGATTCCGGCGCCGGGGAGATCGTGATCAACTCAATCGATAGAGATGGGCTGATGGAAGGCTACGACCTCGAGTTGGCGATGAAATTCAAAGCAGCGCTGAAGGTGCCGGTGACCTTTCTTGGCGGAGCAGGCTCACTGGATCACTTGCGTGAGTTGGTCTCCAAGCTGGGCGTGGTCGGGGCCGCCGCCGGAAGCCTATTTGTCTTCAAAGGTAAATATCGGGCCGTACTCATCAACTATCCAACGCCCGATCAGAAGATCAGCCTCTGCCGCGAGGCCTTGAAGCTTTGAAGGGTTTAACAGCAGGTTCCTAGCTTTCAAATGAAGCGCCTCTCCTTGCGGAGGGGAAAGGTTCGTATGCGAACGCAGGGTAGTGCCGTTTCCTGGATTCCGGTTGCTTGGGAATTTCGGTTTCAGCCGTGGTCCGCCCTGAATAGGCCGGATGGCCACCTGTGCTGGTTCCAGGAGGTGTCGTGTACATATGCTCCTGTAGGTCCGACCGGCTGGGCTGAAGGAAAGGCGGCCTGGAACCCGGTGGGCTGATCGCATATAGACCACAGACTTGGAGGATGCGATGGCCGAAGGGCCGTCTGAGTCCGGAGAGGGCTTTGAGTCCGGTCTGTTTGGGGGTGGGGGCGCTGCGGCTGAATGGGACGCAGGAGCGGGATGGATCATTCTACCCGTCGTGCCTGAGGCGGTCGCGGGGGCGCTCCTTGTGGAGCGCTTGAACCAAGAGGTACAGCGAAGGGGCCGTACCGCCCGCATCCGGCCCAACCTCCCGCGAGCCGAGACCGTCTGTGTCGCCCTCCTGAATGAACCGCACAGACGTTGGATTGGCATCACTCGGCTGAAGCCGGAGTCCCCATGACCGACACGCCGCAAAGGGCTTGGGGTGGTCGAGCTCCACGGTCCCTCCGCAGCCCCGTGTGATCAGGACGATCCACCCGTGCGGAGGGAGGTTCAGAAAGGGATGGTCTCAGATGTAAACCGCATTTAATCATATAGTTCGTCAAGTTTCTCTCTACCCCATCCAACCCCCTCCACCAACGCCTCCTGAAGCGTCGGCGCACCCGTGGGTGGTAGGGGCCCCTAACGTGATGGCGACTTGCCTGGCGCCGCGGCCAATCCCAAGGCGCCCATGTTAGATTTAATTTTCTCAGTTCCATGAGATATGTCCGGAAGAGTTGAAATGCACGATCTGCTTGGCCTGATTGGACGATCCAAGAAGCTCCTCGAACAAGACATCGAGGAGAACCGGGATGCACTTGACGCTGAAGTCGCCAACTCCAGGTTCCTGGTCATCGGCGCGGCCGGCTCCATCGGACAGGCCGTGACACGGGAAATCTTCGCCCGTAGCCCCCAGGCCCTCCATGCGGTCGATATCAACGAGAACAACCTGGTCGAACTGGTGCGGGACCTCCGCAGCTCACTCGGATACATCAAGGGGGATTTCAGGACCTATGCCCTGGACGCGGGATCCGAGGAGATGGAATCCCTCATGCGCAACGAAGGGCCCTACGACTACGTCCTGAACCTGTCCGCACTCAAGCACGTCCGCAGTGAGAAGGACCCGTACACGCTGATGCGGATGATCCAGGTGAACATCCTGAACACCATGCGGACCTTGGAGATCGCCGAGGCGGGGGGCGCGAAGAAGTACTTCTGCGTCTCCACCGACAAGGCCGCGAATCCCGTGAACATGATGGGCGCCTCCAAGCGGATCATGGAGATGTTTCTGCTCCGCGCGGGTTCCCGACTCCCCATCTCCACGGCCAGGTTTGCGAATGTCGCGTTCTCCGATGGCAGCCTGCTGCATGGATTCCGGATGCGTCTCCAGAAGAGACAGCCCATCTCCGCACCCTTCGACGTCCGCCGCTATTTCGTGACCCCCGAGGAAGCCGGTCAGCTTTGCTTGCTCTCGACCCTTCTGGGGCGAAATGGGGACATCTTCTTCCCCAAGCTGAGTTCAGAACTCAACCTGGTGACCTTTTCGTCCATCGCCGAGAAGTTCCTGGTTTCCCAGGGGCTTCAGCCGCTTGTCTGCGAGAGCGAGGAAGAGGCCCGCAGTTCCGTCGAACGGGGTGCGGCGATGGGAAAGTGGCCATGCTACTTCTTCAAGAGCGACACCACCGGCGAAAAGGATTTCGAGGAGTTCTTCACGGAGGGCGAGGAAGTCGATTTCGAACGCTTCCAGACCGTCGGGATCGTCAAGAACACGGCTACCGCCGACGACCGCCATCTTGATGAATTCATGGCTGGAATTCGAGGGCTCAGATCCGGTCCCACCATCACGAAGCAGCAGATCGTTGATCTCTTTTTCCACTTGCTGCCCGACTTCCATCACCTCGAAACGGGCAAGTACTTGGACGGGAGGATGTAGGTGACCCGGTTCTTCGATCTTCTGTTGGCGACGATTGCCATCCTCATCCTCCTCCCGGTCCTTCTCCCGATCATGCTGATACTCCTCTGCACCGGGGAGCACGACATCTTCTACGGTCAGGAACGCATTGGCCTTGGCGGCAGGCCCTTCAAGGTCCTCAAGTTCGCGACCATGCTCCGCAACAGCCCGAACCTTCCCGGTGGGTTCATCACCACCCAAGGCGATCCACGGGTGCTGCCGTTCGGACATTTCCTCCGGAAGTCCAAGATCAACGAGCTCCCTCAGCTTTTCAACGTCTGGATGGGACAGATGTCGGTGATCGGTCCGCGCCCTGTGGTCGCCGCCCATTTCAATCTGTACTCCGACGAGCAGAAGGCGGCCATCGCCACGATCCGACCAGGACTCTCCGGAATCGGCTCGCTCTTCTTCCGGGATGAGGAGCGCATCCTCAAGCATCCCGACTTTGATTCGAAGGCCGTCCATGACCGGATCGCCGCCCCTTACAAGGGCGCACTCGAGCAGTGGTACGCGGAACACCGCAGCCTATGGATCTACTTCAAACTCATCGGGCTGACTGTCGTTGCGGTGCTTTGGCCGGGATTCAAGCCGCTGCGGTGGTTCAAGGGGCTTCCCACACCTCCGGCCGAACTCCGCCATCATTGGGAATAGGCGCAGGCAACGGAGAGGATCCGCATGTCGTCCTTTCCCTCCTGCAGCGCCTGTTCGCATTCAGTTGTCCCCGTAAGCGCCGCATAGCCACCTGCGCTGGGTTCCAGAACCTTGTGGAGGGCCCGCGGGGGCCGCATCTGGCCTTACGTCGCGAGCCGAGCCCGCCTGGACGGCGCGTTCCAGGGTGAGCCGCATGAACGCTGGATATGAAATCTGTGGAACGGAAGGTGTTCAGCGCCGACTGCGGCCCCGGCTCCGGGTGTCCCATGGAATCCATCCACCCATGGGAGCCAAAACAGGTGGCGCTTGACAGGGGCTCGGAGTCGCCGGAGCGAATGGGACCTGGGTCGATCGTGCTCAGTGGGCTCCGGAGGAGATCGCCTGCAGGGACGATTCAAGGGAGGAAATCAGCCTTTCCCGATTGAACATGCGGTCGCAGTAGGCCTGGCCACGGTGACCCATGTCTTCGCGTTCCCGTTCCGACATCGCCAGCAGGTGCCGAACCCGGTCTGCGAGTTCCCGCCCCTGGCCTGCTGGTGCGATGAGGCCGGCTTGGGCTTCCTGGATGACTCGGGCGCCTTCGCCATCGAGCATGCCGAGAATGGGAAGACCGGCGGCGAGGTAACTCTGGATTTTCCCGGGAATCGTCATGGCGAAGATGGGATCGGGCGTCAGGGAGACGAGCAGGGCATCCGCGGCACGGAAGAAGGACGGCATTCGTTCGATGGGGTGACGTCCGAGCATGATGACCTTGTCGCTCAGGCCTCTCCTCAGGATCTCTTCCCTGACAAGCTGCGAGGCCCGACCATCGCCAAGCACGATCCATCGCAGGCTAGGCTCGTCGGCCAAGGCCTCCGCAGCATCCAAGATGGCCGGGAAGTCCTGGGCTTCCCCGATGTTCCCAGCGAACATGACGTTGAAGGTCCCCTGGAAGGGCTCCATCTCCGGGCAAGGTGATGCGTTTTCGAGCTTCTCCAGAAACAGGGGCTCCGCCCATCCTGGGAAGTACTCAACCTTGGAGAGGTCGCCGCCATATTTCTGGATGTTGGGGAGAAAGGCCTGAGACTGGACCAGGATCCGGTCGCAGCGGCGATATATGAAGGAGACCAGCTTCCCCACCCATTTCAGGATGGTGGGTGATTTCACCGCGCCGATGGCGGAAAGGGACTCGGGCCAGAGATCCAGGATCCACATCGTCACGGGAAGGCGTTTGAGGCGCCCGAGCCAGAGGGCGGGAAGGACGGCAGTGACGGGAGAGAGTTGGATGGCCAGGACATGGTCAAAGGTCCTTGCCCGAAGGCGCCAGGAACCGACGAGCACTCCTGAAACGACAAAGCTCGCATAGTTGAGGAGAAGGGTGAGGCTGCGTTTCCCACGGGGCACCAGGGGCACCCTGATGATCTCGGCCCCTTCGAACTGGGAGTAGGCCTCAGGTTCCTTGCGGAATTGGGGGAAAACCTCCCCTTCGGGGTAGTTCGGGAGGCCCGTCAAGACGGTCACCTGATGGCCGCGGCGAACCAGGTCCGAGACGAGGTCGTTGACTCTGAATGTCTCAGGCCAGAAGTACTGGGTGACGACCAGGATCTTCACAGCGCTTCACTCGTATCGACGCCAGACCACCCGATTGACGTAGTCGGTGTAGCTGTGGATGATGCGAACCACCTTTTCCGAGACGTTCGGCATGCTGTAGTCGCTGACGGACCGGAGCACGCGGCCTTCTCCGTTCCCCTGACGGGCGAGGATGGCCAGACCTTGGCGGACGCGTGTCATTTCCAGACCCACCATCATGACGGCGGCCTCCTCCATGCCCTCGGGGCGTTCGTGCGCCTCCCGGAGGTTCAGGGCCGGGAATCCCAGGATCGAAGACTCCTCATTGATGGTGCCGCTATCAGAAAGGACGGCCGTGGCTGATAGCTGGAGCTTGACGTAGTCATTGAATCCCAGCGGCTTCATCAAGCGCACCAAGGAATGGAAGGTGGAGCCGGTGGACTCGATCCGCTTTCGCGTCCGGGGGTGGGTGGAGACGATGACGGGAAGGCCCTGTTCCTCGGCGAGTCCGTTCAAGATGCCGGCCAGCTTCCTGAAGGTGGACGGCGATTCGATGTTCTCCTCTCGGTGGGCGCTCACGACGAAGTAGCGTCCAGATTCGAGGCCGAGACGGGCGAGGACGTCAGAAGCCTCGATGCTTCCTCGATAATGAGAGAGCACCTCGAACATGGGGCTTCCCGTCTTGATCACCATGTCAGGGGGCAGTCCCTCGCGCAGGAGGTATTCGCGAGCGATGGTGCTGTAGGTGAGGTTGATATCCGCCGTATGGTCGACGATTCTCCGGTTGGTCTCCTCCGGGACCCGCTGGTCGAAGCAGCGATTGCCGGCCTCCATATGGAAGATCGGGATCTTCCTCCGTTTGGCGGGGATGACGGAGAGGCAGCTGTTCGTGTCTCCGAGCACAAGCATCGCTTCCGGGCTCTCCTCGGCGAGGACCTTGTCGACGGACGAAATGACATTGCCAATGGTTTCGGCGACGGACCCGGTCGCACTGTTCAGGAAGTGATCGGGCTTCCTGACCCCCAGGTCTTCAAAGAAGACCTGGTTGAGCTCGTAGTCATAGTTCTGGCCAGTGTGGACGAGCACGTGATCGCAGTATTCATCGAGCTTCGCGATGATCCTGGAAAGCCGGATGATCTCGGGGCGGGTGCCGACCACCGTCACGACTTTGAGCTTTTTCATGGCGCGACCTTCAAGGCAATGGTGTCGGGGGCGTTCCGGTCGAAGATCTCGTTCGCCCACAGCATCACAATGAGTTCATCATCGCCAACATTGACGACATTGTGGGTCCAACCCGGGACGGTCTCCACGATCAGCCCCTCGCCCCCTCGGCTGACGATTTCGTGGGTCTCGCCCGTGATGATGTGGCGGAACCCGAAACGGGCCGTTCCTCTGATGACGAGGAATTTCTCGGTCTTGCTGTGGTGGTAGTGCTCCCCTCGCGTCACACCGGGGTGGGCCGTGAAATAGGAAAATTGGCCGCAGTCAGGGGTTTTGAGCATTTCGACGAAGGTCCCGCGCGGGTCGGAATGCCGGGCCACCTGGTAGCCGAAGGCCTCACTGGGAAGGTAGCTGATGTAGGTGGAATAGAGGGCTCGGACAAGCCCCGTCCCGACCCGCGGAGTGATGAGGGTTCGTCGGCTCGTCTCGAACCCGCGGAGGATGTCGGCGACCTCTCCCACGGTCGTCGAGTAGATCGGCCCCGTTGGAATGAAGCCGCTGGGGCTGGAGCCGGAAAGCAGATCCAGGCATGCGCTCATCAAATCGTCGATGTAGAGCAGGTTGAGCGGCGAGGACGCGGCATGGATCTCGATCGGGAGCCCATTCGCGATGTTGTGGCAGAAGGTGGCCACAGCTGAGTTGTAGTTGGGCCTGCACCATTTCCCGAACACGTTGGTGAGGCGCATCAGATAGACCGGAGATCCGGTGGACTTCCCGTACTCCAGGAGGGCGTCTTCAGCCTGCCGCTTGCTCCGCCCGTAGTCGTTCTCAAGTTCGGCCTGCGTCGAAGAGGTGACTGCGACGGGGATCATCCGCCCTGAATCACGGAGCACGCGGCACAGGGTTTCCGTGAATCCGCGATTCCCCTCGGTGAATTCAGAAGGGTCCTTGGGCCGATTGACGCCGGCCAAGTGGAAGACGAAGTCCGTCCCGGAAACCCCGGCACGAAGGTCATCCAATGAGTGGCGACGGGAGAGGCAAACGACTTCGTGCTGGCCTGATTCGGCCAATTTCACACGAAGGTTCTTCCCAACGAATCCGTCAGCGCCCGTGATGAGGATGCGCATGGGCTAGTCCTCCGCGACGGCAGACTCGCCACGTGCGATCTTGCGCATGAAATCCAGCTTGAGAAGAAGCTGCTGCATCTCAGGGACATCGAGGCGGCGCGTATTGTGCGAGTTGTAGTCGGAACTCAGGCTGATGGCCTTCTCACCCTGCTCCACAAACTTGGCGTAGTTCAGGTCCCGGGCATCGGGCGGCACCCGGTAGTAGTCTCCAAGGTCCTCCGCACTGGCCAATTCTTCCCTGGTCAGTAGGGACTCGTAGAGCTTCTCGCCATGCCGGGTCCCGATCTCCCTGACTTCGTGATTGGGCTTGCCGAGCAGTTGCAGCATGGCCTGGACCAGCACCTCGATGGTCGCGGCCGGCGCCTTCTGGACGAAGATGTCCCCGTTTCCCCCATGTCGGAAGGCATACAGCACGAGGTCCACCGCGTCCTCGAGGGTCATCATGAACCGGGTCATGGCCGGATCCGTGATGGTGATGGGTTTGCCTGAGAGAATCTGGTCCGCGAAGAGCGGAATGACGGAACCCCTGGAGGCCATCACGTTGCCGTACCGGGTTCCGCAGATGATGGTCTGCGTGCCCTCCAGGGTCCGTGAAGTCGCCACCATGACCTTTTCCATCATGGCCTTGGAGATGCCCATGGCGTTGATGGGATAGACGGCCTTGTCGGTGCTGAGGCAGATGACCCGCTTCACCCCTTCGGCGATGGCGGCATCCAATACGTTCTCACCCCCGAGGACATTGGTACGCACGGCTTCCATGGGATGGAATTCACAAGAGGGGACCTGCTTGAGGGCGGCCGCATGGAAGCAGAAATCGACGCCCCGCATGGCGGAACGGACACTGCGAGGATCCCGCACGTCTCCGATGTAGAACTTCAGCTTGGGGTCGCGGTACTTCTTCCGCATGTCGTCCTGCTTCTTCTCGTCCCGGCTGAAGACCCGGATCTCCCGAAGGTCAGACTCGAGGAAGCGCCGGAGCACGGCATTCCCGAAGGAGCCACTGCCGCCGGTGATGAGAAGTACCCGATCCTTGAACATGTTCATTCCGATCCGGAGGCAGGGCAGTCAGGAAACCTGGCTACACGGGATTGACCTTGGCGCCCATGCCAGCCCCATGGGAGAGGGTCGATGACAGGGACCTAAATTTTATCATCACAAGGGGCTTTTTGCGCGGAGGGCGGGAGATGGCGCCCGGCCGGGATCAATGGATGGATGGTGGTGAAGCGCCTGGTCGTGCAACTGGGTTCCGATCCAGCGTGTGAGCTTGGTGCGGCCCTGCCCGTTCAGATGGACGAGATCATAAAAATCCTCTTCAGCGGCCAGGGCGCGGCCGTCCAGGACCTCCACCTGGGGATGGCGCTGCATGACCCCCGTCATCCCATCGGCTGCCGCTTGGGGGATCCGCCTGCGTAAGGGGTCGGCCTCGGGCATCAGGACCACGGTGACCCGAGGGCTGATCCGCAGGCACCTGAGGAGGATCACCCGGAGGGCTTCGAACTCCTCCGGGGTCGAGGAATACCGCTCCGGGTCATACCAACCCGAGTCGCCGAAAGCAGTGGTCTGGAGTCGAATGAACTCCGGATCCGCATGCATCCCCGAATAGAGGTGGAGGGTCTGGAAGGGATCCTGGAGATCGACGCCGGGTTCCACCCAGGGGGCAGGGGCAAGGGCATGCCCTCGCAGGGCATTCTGGATCCCATTGTGGATCCGGAGATAGTTGTGCTCTAGCCACGCTCGCTGCCGTGCCCCCACCCTGATCCTCTCGGGACCTCCGCGATGGGTCATGCGCCAGAGCCAATCGGCGGTGCTCATCGGTTCCAGCCGATCAGGCCTCCGCCCCGCGAGCCAGGTCGCGTGGAGACCGATGACGATCCAGTCAGGGCGAAGGGGCGTCCGGTCAAGTCCCTCGGAGTAGTAAGCCAACTCCTGGAAGCTTCCTCCAGAACTTCCGAGATTCACGGCGCGGACCCCACTTCCCAATTCCCGCTCAAGGAGCTGGGGTTCGATGCCCTCCCGGGCGGTGGACAGGCCCAGGATGAGGCCGATCGAAGGGGCGGGCCCGGAGCGGGAGGCACGCTCCGCCCAGTGTTCGGCCGAGGCCAGCTGGGTGGAGACCCGCTTCTTCTCGGTTGGATTGAGCCATTCCTGCATCCAAAGCGCCCGGGGGTGGGGGCGGAAGCAGGCGAAACCCAAGGCATTGAGGAGGGCGATGGCCAGCGCGAGGCAGCCCAGGAGCCTGAGGAGCGGGAAAGCTCTCCGGATGTTCAGGGAGGTGAGGAAGGAGTCCATCTCAGAACCCCTGGTAGAAGAAGTAGGAGCCCCGCTGCCCCATCCACCACGCGAGGAGGAACTGGATCGCCACCCAGCCGATCCGGAGGGCATATCGAAGCCAGGTTGGGAGGCGGGAGGCGGACAAGGAGGTCAGTCCAGGAATCGGAAACCAGGATGCTGCACGAAGGCCAGGGAGAAGGCGACGAATTCGAAGGTGATCAAGGTGGCCAAGGCTCTGATCCACGGGCGGTCCAGGTAGGCGGCAACGCCTTGGCGCCGGAGCCGACGCTGGAGCAGGTGGCTGTACGTGTAACAAAGGATGACGGCCACGGCGTGGATGAACCCCCAGATGAGGAATCGGTAGGAGAAGCCATGCCACAGCCCGCAGGTGACGAAGGCCACGAGGAAGGCCAGGCTTCCCGCAACCAGGGGCGTCAGGCCCGGGAACCTCCGCATGGCATGAAGGAGGGTTGGCGTGAACAGGTTGCGCCTCACGAATCCCGAGAGGGACATGTGCCACCGCTCCCAGAAATCGATGATGTTCCTCGCCTTGAACGGGTGGTTGAAGTTCCGCGGAGTCGCGATGCCCATGAGCTTCCCGGCGCCGAGGGCGATGTCGGAGTACGCGGAGAAATCCAGGAAGATCCAGAGGTAGTGCGCTTGGATTTCGAGGAGCAGTCGAAGTCCGTGGGTCTGGAATCCGGAGAGGAAGACGACCTGGACCGTCTGAGCCAATACGAACTTCTTGACCAGTCCGGCTGCGAGGACTTCCATGCCTTCGAGCTGGTCGTCGAACGTGGGGTCCGTGAGGGGCAGCTCCAAGTCCTTCCGGTAATCATCCCAGGACTGGATCGGACCCGCCGCGAGCATGTGGAATGGGAAGAGGTAGTTCACCACGTCCAACCCGCCTGTGTGGCGGGCCCTGGATTCCCAGATCGCCCTGAGGAGTTCGACGAGCCGTAGCGCGACATAGGAGAAGCCGGATGCCACGAGGATGACCTTCAGGGATCCGGCTCCGGCAAATGGGGGGAGGGCGCCGGGCCGCTTGTGGATGAGGAAGAGGATGGAGAACAGGATGACGGTCGCGACGCCAAGGGCCTGGGCAGGTCCCCTACCCGTCCTCTCAGGGAGGCTGCGGGCGAGAAGGGCGCACAGGCCGGCGAGCAAAGCAGCGAATATGACGGCCGGCCAGCCGGCCAGCCAAAAGAGGCAGGCGAAGTTGAGGCCAGCGAAGGCTGCCGAGCGGAGAACACCTTTGCCCAGGATGCGGAGCATGATCGCCCCCACCAGGAGGAGTCCCCAGAAGCGCGGTGAACCCAGGTCCAGGATTCCAGGCGCGGTCGGCACTTAGGTGGCTTCCAGGACGTGGGTTGCGAAGGGCGGTCGGCCGACGGCCCCCTCGTACGTGATGCCGCTGCCGGGTTCCCCATCGATGCGCATGAACCCGAGGCTCTCCCAGAGGGAGGCGACGACTCCGTTCTTGGGAGTGGGCGAGTAGGTTCCGATCAGGGTTTCGGCGCCCTGCCGATGAGCCCATTCGAGAAGCGCGTTGAGGAGGAAGTGTTCCGCGGTCCTTCCGATCACGCGGCAGCTGAGCAGGAGCGTGTCGACATGGAGCCGGGTCCGGACCGCGTCCGGCAGGGCGATCACGACCCCGACAAGGCCGAGATCTCCGAACCGGTCCCGCATGCGCAATCCCAGGCCGATCGCACCAGGAAGGGCCAGGAGGGCACGGAGCTGCTCGAGTGAGTGCCGCCGGGTGGTGAGATTGAACTGGTTGGTCTTCTGCAGCAGCTGCGCCACGCGGGCGAGGTCGGTCTCGGAAATCGGGGACACCTGCCCGGTCATCTCGAGGGAGGCGAGGAAGGTCTCGATGGAGTGCGCGGAGGAGGCGAGCTCCCTGCGCCCGTTTTCGGCGACGTATTGGCCTGTTCGAAGCCGATCTTCCTCCGTGATCTCCAGCGTCTCGAACCACCTGCCCTCCGCGAGGGCGCCGATGTAGCGGCATGGATCTTCGGGAACTTCGATGACCGCCACCTCGGGAAGGGCCTGTCGGATGAGATCGCGTTCCGCGGGATTGTCGTCGAAGAATACGAAACTGTCGGGATGGAGGTTCAACTTCTGAGCGATCGAGCGCAGGCTCTCCGATTTCGGGTTCCAGTGCGCCTCGATGGCGGCGAAGTCCTCCAGGCGGAGCACCATGTTGGGATGGCGCTGGAACGCCTCACGGACGAGGGCCTCGTCGTTCTTGGAGGCCAGGGCGAGGAGGATGCCCCGGTTGGAGAGACCCTTGATGTGTCGCTGGAAAGCCTGGAAAGCCTCCCCCTCCGTGGATTCGCCCAAGGCGATGCCCTCGACACCGAGGTCCCCGAGCACGCCGCCCCAGAGGGTGTTGTCCAGATCAAGGACGAGCACTTTCCGGGGCCCGGAGGCCAGGCAGCGGATCCCCGCCCACATTTCGCGGGCCAGGCGTCCGAGGCCCGCCTGGCTGAACGGCCGCTTGGTCCAGTGGTACTGGCGTGGATCGTAGAAGGTGTCGCGACCCATCAAGCCGCTGAGGGCCTCCAAATCCAGGAAGTAGCTGCCGGCGGGAAGGCCGGAGACGATCCGTGCGTTGGCGGCTCGGATGAGCTCGAGGGTGCCTCCGGGGCGGGAGCCGAGGTGGAAGCCCTCAGGCCCAGGACCCACCCAGTCGTACCCCACTTGGATCAGGCGTCCGCACCCCAACTCGGTCAGACGATCCCAGGTCATCTGCCAGGGGGCCAGCTCCGCCGTGACCCGGGCCCCAGGCTCTCCGATGCTGCTCGTGATCCGATGGCTCCAGGGAACCAGGATCGCGGCCTCGGGCGGTGCCCCAAGAGCTGCGACCTCTTGATGGACTTGGTCGTAGCCGCCCTCCACGAGAGATAGGCGGAGACCCGAGGCCCAAGCCAGTGCCTTCATGGCGGGAGCCAGTCCATGGAGACTGCATTGCCCAAGAACCATCACCTGAATGGGCGTGGCGCCCTCTAGGAACTCGGGTGTCCGGTTCAGCAGCCTCCAGGCCGCTTCCAGGTCTTCGAGGGAGGTGCCCGGATCCTGGATCCCTTTGCGGAGCAGGCGCGTCGCTTCGGTCGGATGGGAGGTCCGGAGGTGAGCCGCCTGCTGGCTGAAGGAAGGGGAGGTTGATGGAGGCATGCTACCAGCTGTCTTGGATCCGCTTCTGAAGGATGAAGGCGGCGGAGCGGGGAAGGAACCGAGCCTTCGGAAGGGTGCGCCGCGGACCGACGGACCGCATGTCGAGCACTCGGAATCCCTGCTCCTCCGCCAGCAGAACCAACTCGGACTCTCGCTTGAATTCCTTGATGTGGTCCACCTGGGCCGCGGTCAGGGCACCCGTGAAGAAGGCCATCCCGCCCGGCCGGAGGATCCTTGCCATGTTCTGCAGCAACCTTTCGGGCGTTTCGAGGTGCTCCACGAGAAAGCAGCAGATGCAGGCATCCGAGGAGGCGTCGGCAACCTCCGGGAGCTGGAGGGCGTCCGCGAGGTGGTAAGTGGCACGTCCGGACAGCCCCGCCGCATCTCGGATCGCGGGTGCGATCCCCAGGCTGGCGCGGCTGATGTCGAACCCATCGAGGGTGGCCCCCGGCGTCTCGGCGAGGGCCCAGAGTCCCCATCCCCCGTGGCCGGGAGCCAGCTCCCGGATCCTGGCCCCGGCGGGGAGGAGGGGGAGGAAGCGCTCCTCGAAGAAAGCCGAAAGGTCCAGGTGATGCGCCCAGAGGAAGTTGGTGAGGTAGACACCGAGGAGGTACTCGCGCATGGCGGGTTCGACGGAATACACGGAAGCTTCGCACTCCGCATAGGAGGCATGGTCGTAGGCCCCGGAGCGCTCATAGCGGGCCTGCGCGAAATTCACCTCGGTCGTGAACCGGACATAGGCATCCACCATGGGACCTAGGGCCGAAGCGCCGAAGGCGGTTTCCGCCCATCCGAGGAAACGGTGGCAATAGCGGTCGAATCGGGCGGGATCGCTCGCCCGAGATTCTTGAACGCCGGGAAGGAACCTCGGGTGCCTGTCGCGAAAGATCGCGAGCAACTGCTCGGCGCGGGAAGTCGTGGTCATGACTCGGCGAGGTGCTGGTCGATGGCCGTGACGAGGTCGGCGACCTGCTTCATCCCATCCACTTCGGAGCCCCGGAAGCGAACGCCGAACTCGCGCTCCACCGCCAGGATGAGGGTGACGTGCATGAGGGAGTCCCAGCCGGGAATGTCGGCGGAAGATGTCCCGGGAGCAAGGATGATCGCGTCGTCCTCGAAGCATTCCCGGAAGACGGATTGAAGACGGTCATAGGTCGGGGTCATGGAAGGGAATCCAGTGGCCGGGGTGGGCGGTCATAGAGGATTGCCCGGGCGGGCAGGCCGTGGGCTAGGGAAGCTGGCCTTGAATTTATCAGATCCTGGGGCCTGAAACACCGAGGGCCGGGCC
>JBGASS010000376.1:0-2872 GCA_044229555.1 Holophagaceae bacterium | reverse complement strand
TCAAACCGGCACCGTTCCAAACCATGATCCGCCCGCCCTTGGCGGTTCGTGGGTTGGGACGGTGCTAGCAAGCGGAGCGCGCAAGGCCGGGGAGCGGCGTTTCGGGGCGGCATTCCCTCGGGGGAGTAACGGTAGAGACGTTGTGCCGCATTTGACCTTCGACCCACCGAAGCCGCCGTGCACGGGTTGGTGGTGATTCATGCTCCTTGCGCGCTCTCGCTTGCTCGCACCCTTCCCCAGCACGATCCGCCAAGGGCGGGCGGATCATGCTGGGAAAGGGTGCCTGTTGAAGGTCAAGGGACAGGTCAACGGCAAGGTCAACCTGCCGAGTGGAACCTCACACCCCCAGCTCGGCCCAGGCGCGGCCGGGGAAGTCCGGCGGATCGAGGCCGAGGAGCTTGAGCTGCAGGATCATCTGGGCGCGGTGGTGGGTTTCCTCCAGCAGCATCAGGCGGAGGTAGTTGGCGGGCTTGCTGACGTTGCCGAACTCGGTGACGAAGGGCGTGTCCAGGTGGTCCTGGCGGATGTTCATGAGCATGGCTTCGCAGGTCTGGCTGTGGAGGTCCCAGGCGAGGAGCAGGTCGGAGGTCTTGCCGCTGGCGGAGATCCAGGGGGCCTCGCCGTAGATGGCCGCCAGCAGGCCGGGATTGCCCTTGGTGAGGGAGGTGAGGGTGCTCTCCCGCACCAGGGCCAGATGGGCGAGCTGCTCCCGGAGGGTGCGCACGCCGTAGTCCCAGCGCTTGTCCCAGATGTCGGGCCGCGTCTCCGGCACGGAGGCCACGACGGACCGGGTGTGGGCCGTGGAGATGCCGAAGGGTCGAAGTCCGTCGCGGATCATGGGCCGGGGTGCTCCATCACGTCCTGCAGGCGCCGGCGAGGGTTCGCCGGGGGGTTCGGGGAGTATGGCAGCCGTCGCTTGTCATGGGCCCAGGCACTCCATCACGTCCTGCAGGCATCGATCATACGTGTCATCCGGCGTCTCCGTCAGGTAGAACTCGACGGCGTGGCCCGCGGGCCGGCCCTCGGGGTGGACGGACCAGGCCTCGAAGAGGGCGTCCAGGGCCGCCGTGTCCAGGCGATTGGCCCGGTGCTTGTGCCCCTTGCGGATGCGGTCCGGGTCCGGCCCCCGCAGGGAGAGGCCGTGGTCGTGGGCGGCGTGGAAGGTGAAGACCTGCACCCACTGGCCCTGCAGGAACTGGGCGAAGTGCAGGTAGGCCCCGTGGTTGGAAAAGGTGCCGTTGACCACCCGCTCCTTTCCCAGCCAGGCCGACGTCCAGCGCTGGAGCAGGGCGTCCGCCCGCTGCCGGTCGCTTCGGTGGCGCAGGCTGCTGTGGGCCACCAGGAGGAAGTCCTCCAGGTGGGATTCGGGGGTGCCGTGCTCCGCGGCCATCAGGCCTGCCGGTAGAGGTCGGCGCCGGTTTCGGCGAATTCCTGGCTCTTTTCCGCCATGCCCGCCGCCAGGGCCTCCGCCTCGCCCATGCCGTGCTCGGCGGCGTAGGCCCGCACCTCCTCCGTGATCTTCATGGAGCAGAAATGGGGGCCGCACATGGAGCAGAAGTGGGCCTGCTTGGCGCCCTCCGCGGGCAGGGTCTCGTCGTGGAACTCCCGGGCGGTGTCCGGATCCAGGCTGAGGTTGAACTGGTCCTCCCAGCGGAACTCGAAGCGGGCTTTCGACAGGGCGTTGTCCCGGTCCTGGGCGCCGGGATGGCCCTTGGCCAGGTCCGCGGCGTGGGCCGCGATCTTATAGGCGATGACGCCGTCCTTCACGTCCTTCTTGTTGGGCAGGCCGAGATGTTCCTTCGGCGTCACGTAGCAGAGCATGGCGGTGCCGTACCAGCCGATCATGGCGGCGCCGATGGCGGACGTGATGTGGTCGTAGCCCGGCGCGATGTCCGTGGTGAGCGGTCCCAGGGTGTAGAAGGGCGCCTCGCCGCAGGTCTCCAGCTGCTTCGTCATGTTCTCCTGGATGAGGTGCATGGGCACGTGGCCCGGGCCCTCGATCATGGTCTGGACGTCGTGCCTCCAGGCGATCTGCGTGAGCTCCCCCAGGGTCTCCAGCTCCCCGAACTGGGCCTCGTCGTTGGCGTCGGCGATGCAGCCGGGCCGCAGCCCGTCGCCGAGGGAGAAGGCCACGTCGTAGGCCTTCATGAGCTCGCAGATCTCTTCGAAGTGGGTGTGGAGGAAGTTCTCCTGGTGGTGCGCCAGGCACCACTTGGCCATGATGCTGCCGCCCCGGCTCACGATGCCCGTGAGGCGCTTCGCCGTGAGGGGCACGTACTTCAGCCGCACGCCGGCGTGGATGGTGAAGTAGTCCACGCCCTGCTCCGCCTGTTCGACCAGCGTGTCCCGGAAGAGCTCCCAGGTCAGCTCCTCGGCCCTGCCGTCCACCTTTTCGAGCGCCTGGTAGATGGGCACGGTGCCGATGGGCACCGGGCTGTTGCGCAGGATCCACTCCCGGGTCTCGTGGATGTTCTTGCCGGTGCTGAGGTCCATCACCGTGTCGGCGCCCCAGCGGATGGACCAGGCCATCTTCTCGACCTCCTCCTCGATGCTGGAGGTGACGGCGGAGTTGCCGATGTTGGCGTTGATCTTCACCAGGAAGGCGCGCCCGATGATCATGGGCTCGGTCTCGGGATGGTTGATGTTGGCGGGGATGATGGCGCGGCCCCGGGCCACCTCGTCGCGGACGAATTCGGGGGTGATGGGGCGGCGGCCGGATGCCTCGCGGCCCAGGTTCTCCCGGATGGCGATGTACTCCATCTCCGGCGTGATCAGACCCTGGCGGGCGTAGTGCATCTGGCTGACGTTCTTCCCGGGCCTGGCCTTGAGGGGCCGGCGGCCGCCCTTGAAGCGGATGGCCTCCTGGTCCGCG
>JBGASS010000002.1:0-24284 GCA_044229555.1 Holophagaceae bacterium | reverse complement strand
CCCGCGGGCGCCACGGTGACGATCTCCGGTTCAAACCTCGGCGGCGCCACCGCCGTCTCCTTCAACGGCACGGCGGCGGCTTCCTTCAGCGCGACCGCCTCGTCCATCAGCGCCGTGGTGCCCGCCGCCGCCACCGCGGGGCCAATCTCGGTGACCACGCCCGGCGGCACGGCCTCCTCGCCCGCCTTCACCCGCACCGCGAGCGCCTTGGCCTACGCGGACCCCACCGGCGGCGCCTACCGCCTGGTGCGGAACGCAAGCCTGTCCACCGCCACGCACCTGGTGCTGGACCTCCTGGGGCCCGCGGGGACCTCCGGCCGCGGCGTGGGCTTCTACCTGAGCGCGGACACCACCAAGGTGGACTGGACGAAGGTGGCGGGCTCGGACGCGCAGCTGGTCCAGAACAGCGCCTTCAACCTGGGCACGGGCACCCAGCTCCTCAAGGCCAAGGCCGCCGGCGACGTGCTGCAGGCCGGCGTCTACCAGAAGGGCGCCACGGTTCCCGCCGTGGCCTTCACCGCCACGGGCGCCCTGGCGCGGGTGGCGGTGGACCTGAAGGGCAGCCCCGCCCTCGGCGCCGTCACCTTCACCGCGGTCCCCGGCAAGGCGGTGCTCCTCCCCGATTCCGGGGCGGCGGCGGCCATCACCGTCTCGGTGGGCGTCCTGACCGCCCAGTAGGCTCCGGCGCGTCCCGGCAGGGCCCGCTTCCGCGGGCCCTTGCCATGCCCGCCCCGGGGAATTGGGCCGTGAACGGGGGGGGAATCCATGAGAAGCTGGAGGGTCCTGCTTGCGCCGAGGTTCCATGCCGCTCTCGCACTTCCAGCTGCTCCACACCTGCTCGGATGAGCAGCTCCAGCGCATCTGCGAGCGCCGGCGCCTGCCCATCCCGACCCGCTGGGAGGACGGGCCCGAGGGCCGCAAGCGCCTCCTCAAGACCATGGCCTTCCACCTCGAGGACAACCGGCACTTGACGGACATCCTCGCGGACCTGGAAAGCCCCATCCTGCTGGCCCTCAAGCAGCTCTCCGTGGACGGCACCCAGCCGGCGGCCGAGCTGGGGCAGGAGCTGATGGACCTGGGGCTGGCCCTCTCCCGGGACGGCCTCCTGGTGGTGCCCGACCGGGTGGCGGACGCGCTGTAGGGCTTCGACGAGGGGGGCCTCGCCATCCAGAGCGAAGGGGACGTGGCCAAGCAGCAGACCCAGCCCTTCGGATTCTCCCTCGCCCTCTCCTCCGTGCTGCTCCGCTGCGTCGGCGGCATCCGGGTCCTCAAGGGCGGCCTCCCCGCGAAGAAGGAGCTGCACCAGCTGCTGCACCGCAACGCCCTGCTGAAGGAGGACCAGGACGCCACCCTGCTCTTCACCCTCCTGCACCGCCTGGGCCTGCTCTGGAGCCGCGAGGGCCGGGTGGACACCCTCCTTCCGGCGGTCCTGTCCCATCCGCCCCGGTGGGTGGCGGAACGGGCCTTCGCCTCGCTGCTGGAGCACGACCTCAAGGCCTGGGGCATGCCCCCGGCGGAAGACCGGCACTTCCTCATGCAGCACCTCCTGGAGCGCCGGGGCCAGACCCTGTCCGTGCAGCCCTTCCTCGGCTTCCTCCGGACCCTCCACCCCCTGGACGAGGCCCGCACCGCCGACGTGTTCCTGCCCTTCCTGAAGCGCATGGGGCTCATCGCCATGGACGCCTCGGGCGGCCACCTGGCGCTGACGGAGCACGGCGAGGCCCTCGCCCACGAGTACCTCCTCCGGGACCACGCGGGCACCGAGTCCCACTGGCGGCCCATGGACCAGGAGGCCTCCCTGGTGCTGCAGCCGAACCTGGAAGTCCTGACGCCCCTCCTCCAGAATCCCCACCGCCTGCTGCGCCTGGCCCAGGTGGCGGAGATCGAGGCCCTGGACACCATGGCCACCTTCCGGGTGGGCCACGACACCCTGGTGCGGGCCCTGGACATGGGGGTGAGCTTGGAGGACCTCCGCGCGCGCCTGAGCGAGCGGGCCTCGGGGCCCCTGCCCCAGCCCCTCATCCAGCTCTTCGACGACCTCTCGGCCCGGGTGGGCGAGGTGGAGGTCGAGCAGGGCGCCCGCCTCGTGCGGGCCCGCAGCGCCTCCCTGGCGGAGGAGCTGAGGCTGCGGCCCGAGCTGGCCCAGCTGCGCCTCGTGCCCATCTCCGACACGGTCATGGAGGTGCGGGGCCAGGGCAACGCCTTCGCCCTGCTGAAATCCGCCGGTTTCCTGCCCAAGCCCGCCCGCTTCCTGCCCGTGAGCCTGGACGGGGACGAGGACCTCTACCTCTGGGCCCTGGCGGCCCTGGCCTTCGTGGACGAGAAGGGGATGGACCACCACCTGGAACCCGTGCGGACCATGGTGCGCGCGGCCCTGCAGAAGCTCCACGACGAGGACGCGAACCTCTACCAGGAGATCCAGAAGCGCATCCCCATGCTGCACATGGGGGCCGCCCAGGGTCCCGAGGAGACCCAGCGCATCCTGGAATACGCCGGCAGCCACACCCTGATGGTGGAACTCACCTACCTGCCCCCGGCGGCCCATCGGACCCAGCTCCGGAGGGTCACGCCGCGGGACGTGGACGGCGACCACCTCCACGCCTTCTGCCACCTGCACCAGGAGGAGATGGCCTTCCGCCTCTCCCGCATCCAGGGCGTGCGCCTGCTCAACGAGCGGGGCTGGACCCCCGGAGCCCATTCCGCGGCGGGCTAGGTCGTGGCCGACACAAGCAGGACTAACGGATCAGCCAGAAGGGGCCTTTTCGTTGCCTGAAAGCTCCCTCAGCGCTACGGGGGCGTCTTCACCTGGGTCGTCCCAGTAAGCGAGGCACCGCGCCGCGCTCCACCGGAATCACCGGGTAGGGTCAGGCGCTTGCCCTTCCCCTTCGGTCCTTCGCCTCGGCGGCGGTGGCGGGCCTGCCGGTTTCCGGGGCGGCGGCGAGCTGGAGGGAGCCGCCCTGCTGGAGCGTGCTCCGCCCGCGCTGGATCTCGGCCTCGGAGGCCTCCTTGGCGTGGCGCACCCGCTCCTCCATCTGCCGCACCGCGGCGGCGGCGGCTTCGGCCTTGCGCTTCTGCTGGACGCCCCAGGTGCCCAGGCCGGTGAGGGCCAGGGCGATGGGCGATGCGGCGGCCAGGAGCATCCACCCCGGTAGGCGGCGGGTGGTGTTGCGGCGCCGCTGGGCCTCGAGCCGGGTGGGCTTGGCGCCGAAGTAGTTGGAGCCTTCGCCGTAGTTGAAGTTCCCCCCGCGGGCCTGGGCGGTCGGCGAATAGCCGAGCAGTTCCGCGAGCTCCGCCCGGAGCTCCCTGTCCTCTTGGGACTCGAAGCGGCGGACAGGTTCAGGCCATGGCATGGATGCCTCCGGGGTTGAGCTGGTCGCGCAGCTGGAGCTTGGCGCGGTGGATGCGGGTTTTCACGGTGGCTTCGGGGATGCTGAGGATCTCAGCGATCTCCTTGATGGATAGGCCTTCCACGACGAAGAGCCAGAGGGCTTCGCGGAAGGTGGGGGACAGGAGCTGCATGCGCTCCCGGACTTCCCGGTTCAGCATGGCGTCGTCGGCTTCGGCGCTCCGGCCCGGCTCCATGACGGATTCCAGGCTGATGTTCTGGTTCTTCATGGGCCGGCGCTCGGTGAGGGCCAGGGTCCGCACGGTGCCGTACACGAAGGCCGTCGGATGCTCCGGGGGGATCTCCCGCTGCATCAGGATCACGAAGGCCTCCTGGGCGATGTCCTCGGGATAGACCGCCCCGTAGCGGCGGGCATAGCTCACCAGCCGCGGATAGAGCTCCGCGAAGGCGGCGTGGAAGTCCGCCGGGGCGCCGAAAGGTGTGTTTTCCAAGGATCTCTGGGGCTGCATGCGTGCCTCGTCGCAACTGGGATGCCCAGGCGGGAGGGAAGGTTCCCCATTAGTCTAGTCCAATGACGGACCCCCGGCAGGCCTGGCGCGACACCCTGAAGGAACTCGGGGTGATGGGGCTGGTGCCGGAACCCGCGCCTCCCCGCCCGCCGCCGGCGAGCCCGGCCGCGGCGTTGCCGCCCGCCCCGCGCCGCCCTGCACCCCCGGCAGCACCTCCCGAACCCCGGCCGGCGGTAACCGGGCCCGCCGCCGACGCGCCCCCCTCGGATCCGGCGGCCTGTCCCGGCCCGGAGGCCGTGGCCTCCTCGGCCACCCTCCAGGAGCTGGAGTCCAGGATCCAGGGCTGCCTGGCCTGCCCTCTGGGGCCGGGCCGCTTGCGCTTCGTCTTCGGCGAAGGGGACCCCCGGGCGGGGCTCATGTTCATCGGCGAGGGGCCGGGACGGGACGAGGACCTCCAGGGCCGGCCCTTCGTGGGCAAGGCCGGCGAGCTCCTGGACAAGATGATCGGCGCCATCGGCCTCACCCGGGAGCAGGTCTACATCGCCAACATCGTGAAGTGCCGCCCCCCGGACAACCGCGTGCCCACGGCCCCCGAGGCGGCGGCCTGCCTGGGCTACCTGCGGCGCCAGATCGAGCTCGTCCGCCCCGGCGTCATCGTGACCCTCGGCGCCACGCCCCTGCGGGAGCTGGTGGGCGAGAGCGCCGGCATCACGAAGATCCGCGGCCAGTGGCGGCGGGTGCGGATCGGGGAGCGGGACATCCCCGTGATGCCCACCTTCCATCCCGCCTACGTGCTCCGCCAGTACACCCAGGACGTGCGGAAGGCGGTGTGGGAGGACCTGAAGGCCGCCAAGGCCTGGCTGGAGCGGGACTGACGCCAAACGAGGGGGACCGCCCGCTCCCCTTGGTCGCTCTGCGTCCCCCTCGTGCTCCCCGCGCGACGCCCGGGCCGAGCCCGGCCGCTGCGCCTGATGCGAGTTAGACTTCAAGACAACGATGCGAACGGCGGAGCCCCCCATGTCCGGAATGAAGCTCATCAATTTCATCTTCGTGCTGCTGATGGCCGGGGTGGTCATTGCCCTGGGCAACCTCTACCTGGTCAACTACGACCTCTTCAACCGCCAGGTGGTCTTTTACGGGGACCGGCACATCCGGGTCTGGGCCCTGGTGCTGGTGAGCGTGGGCATCGGCTTCTTCGTGAACCTGCTCTACAACAGCGTCGTGGCCCTGCGGGGCCTGGTCACGGGCCTCAACGCCTCCGCCGCCACCCGCGTGGGCAAGCGCGTCAGCGGCCACATGCACGAGGCCCGGGAGCTCATGAGCCACGGCCTCTACGCCGAGGCCAGGGGCGTGCTCGGGGCCGTGCTGGAGGAGCGCTCCGACCACCAGGGCGCCAACATCCTCCTGGGCGAAGTGCTCATGAAGACCGGCGATACGGAAGGCGCCGTGAAGCACATGGAAGTCTACTGCATGGCCCATCCGGACAACCTGGAGGCCCGCTACCAGCTGGCGGAGGCCCTGCTGGCGAACCGCAGCTCCGACGCCGCGGTGGCGGTCCTGAAGAAGATCGCCGCGGACCGGCCCAAGCAGGCCCTGCGCGCGTGGCGGCGGCTGCGGGCCTTGCACACGGACGCCCAGCGATGGGACGAGGCCCTCGAGGCCCACCGCAAGCTCAACCAGCACTTCAGCGCGGAGATGGGCACCGGCGAGAAGGCCCAGGGCTCGGCTCTGCTCTACCAGGTGGGCCTCGGCAAGGTGGAGGCCGACCAGTTCAAGGAGGCCATCCAGACCTTCCAGCTGGTGCTGAAGGAGGACGCCGGCTTCCTGCCCGCCCAGCTCGCCCTGGGCCGCTGCATGGTGCTGCAGGACCAGGAGCAGCAGGGCGTGGAGATCTGGCTGGAGGGCTTCCGCAAGACCGGCGAAGGCACCTTCCTCCAGGAGATCGAGGACTACTTCATCCAGATCGGCAAGCCCGACGACGGCCTCGCCGTCCTGGAGCGCGTGGCCTCCACCACCGAGCACGCCACCACCGCCAAGTTCTTCCTGGGCAAGATGCTCTACCGCCTGGAGATCCTGGACCGCGCCCTGGACCAGTTCATGGAGGTGCGCAGCCAGGTGGTCTACTCTCCCATCCTCTTCTTCTTCATGGCCAAGATCCACGCCCGCCGCGGGCGCAACGACCAGGCCATGAACGAGTACCGCCAGCTCCTGCGCAACCTGGGCGTCCTCAAGCTGCGCTTCGAGTGCAGCGTCTGCGGCCACCGCACCCAGGACTACGTGGACCGCTGCGAGGGCTGCTCCAGCTGGAACAGCGTCCACTTCATGTTCAAGGAGAGCGACCTGCCCGAGATGCCCCGGCCGACGGAGACCGGCAGCTGGATGGCCATGGCCTGAAGCTGGCTCAACCTTCGATGCCGTCTGGATCGAAGTCTTGCCTCTGACCTTGCCATTGACCTTGACCTTGACCTGGCCATTGACCTTGCCTTTGACCTTGGAAAGGCACCCTCAAGAACAAGGGATCGCGCCCTTTGCGAACCCTTGTTCTTGAGGGTGCAGGCAAGCGAAGCGCGCCAGGTGCATCCACCATGATTCCGCGGGGCCACGAAGACCGGGCGCCAGGATCAGGTCTGGCTGCAGATCCCCCCTACCCCTCCACCTTCGGCCACCTCACGGCGTAGATCATCCGCTCCAGGTTCCGGTTGAAGGGGCTCCAACGGGCCTCGCCGTTCTCGCGGATGGCGCGGAACATCACCTCCAGCTTGCCGTCCAGGTCGTCCAGGTAGTGCACCAGCAGGGCCTCCGGCGTCTTGGGCAGCACCGGCGAGCCGTACTCCAGCTTGCCGTGGTGGCTGAGGACGATGTGCAGCAGCTGCAGGCGCAATTCCTCGGGGAAGTCCGGGATGCGCCCGGCCTCCCGCGTGATCCACTGGGCCTCCATGGAGATGTGGCCGATGAGGTTGCCCTCGTCGGTGTAGCCGAAGGAGCGCTGGTAGCTGAGTTCGGCGGTCTTCCCCACGTCGTGGAGGAAGACGCCCGCCAGCACCAGGTCCCGGTTCAGGCCGCCGTAGTGGGCGCAGGCCCGTTCCGCCATGCCGAGGATGGAGAGGGTGTGCTCGAGGAGCCCGCCGAGGTAGACGTGGTGCATGGACTTCGCGGCGGGCGCGGTGGCGAAGGCGGCGCGCAGGGCCGCGTCCTCGATGAAGAGGGCCGCGAGGAGCCGGCGGATCCAGGGATCGCGGATCGAGGCGATGACGCCGTCCATCTCGGCGAGCATCTCCGGCACGGGCCGCGCGCTGACGGGAAAGAAGCGGGACAGGTCGCCGACCTCCCCGTCCTCCGCGAAGCGCACCTTGTCGAGGCGCAGCTGGGGCCGGCCGTTGTAGGCTCCCGAGGAGCCCTTCACCCAGAGGAAGGCGTCGGCCTGGATGCGGTCGTGGCCGCCCTCCACGGCGCGCACGTCCCAGAGGAAGGCCTTGATGTCGCCGCTGGCGTCCGAGAGCCTCAGCTCCAGGTACTCGCTGCCCTTCACGTTGATCTTGTAGGCGGCCTCCTGGGCGAGGAGGAAGCCCGAGAACGCGTCGCCTTCCTTGAGGGCCTTCAGGAGGGGCTGGTCGGCCATGGGGTCCTCGGCGGCGTCGCGGATGGGGTCAGTGGTCGAGGGGCTTTTTGGGGACGCCGAAGGCGGGCTCGTCCCAGCCGTCGTCCACCAGCAGCTTCCGCTCCTCGAGGAGCTCCACGAAGGACCACTGCTCGGCCTTCGGCACGTTCCCCTCGGGCATGCCGAGGACGCGCACCCGCAGCATGCGGTTGTAGATGGGGAACTGCAGCTCGTCCCCGGCGGCGACCTCGCAGGAGGCCTTCCTGGGGGCGCCGTTCACCCGCACCATCCCGGCGTCGCACAGCTCCCGGGCCAGCTCCCGCCGCTTGAGCAGGTGGGTCTTCTTCAGAAACGCATCAAGCCGCACAGGGACGCTCCTCAGCGCTCGCCTCCACCAGGGCCTCAGCCCTGGAGGATCTTGTCCTTCGCCACGGCGAAGCGCACGTTCGCGCGCACCCGCAGGGACTGCATGTACTGTTCGATGGCGTTCTGCGCCTTGGGCTCCTGGAGCTTCTCCAGGATCTTGTCCTTCACTTCCGCGAAGGGCCGCGCGCCGTCGATCTGGGCTTCGATGAGCTGGACGAAAGCGATGTCCTTGTCCGAGGCGATGGGTCCCGCCACCTCCCCGGGCTTGAGGCCGATGGCGGCCTTCTCGAGGTCAGGCCGCAGGAGGCCCTTGTCCATCCAGCCCAGGTCGCCGCCGGTGGTCCGGCTGAGCCCTTCGGAGTACTGCTTCACCAGGTCCTCGAATTTCGCGCCCTTGGCGATCTCGCCGCGCACGGCCTCCACCTTGGCCTTCGCAGCGTCCTGCTCGGCGGGGGTCGCGCCCTTGGGGATCACGAGCTCCCGGATGCGCAGGCGGCTCGGCAGCTTGTACTCGTCCTTGTGGTCCTCGTAGTAGGCCCGTAGCTCCTGGTCCTCGATGGCCACCTTGGAGAAGACCTCCCGGCGCAGCACCTCCTGCTGCAGGATGTTCTGCTTCTGGCGCTTGGTGTACTCCGCCAGGCCGATGCCGACGGAGCCGCGCAGCGCGCGCTCCAGGTCCGCGTCCGTGGGGAGGTTGTTCTGCTTCTTGATGTCCTCGATCACCGACTTGAGGTAGTCGTCGGGGATCTTGATGCCCAGGTCGTCCGCCTTGTCCTGGACCAGGAAGGCGTCGATGAGCCCCTGGAGCGTCTTCTCCCGGGCCTCCCGCAGCTTCTCGTCCAGCTCCTTGCCGGAGAACTGCCGGTAGAGGGCGGCGTTCTCCTGCTCCACGGACTGCTGGAACTGGCGGCGGGAGATGATGTGGGCGTTGACGATCACCAGCACCTCCTCCCGGACCTCGCCCGCCGGCGGGACCGGGCGCCCTTAGTACGGCGTCGTGACGATGCGGCGCTGGTAGGCGCGGTAGAGGCGCGGGACGTCGGCGGCAGCCTATCAGGGCTTCTGGCCGTGGGCTGGCGGCTTCGGGGGCGACCGTGCAGCGCCCAGCTTCTGTGTTGGCCCATCGGCGGATCTCGATGTCGCCGATGAAGCCGTCTTCGTATTCCACGGCAGTGCGCCTTGCGGCCTTCTGCTTGGCCTGCCCTTGGCCTGCCGAAGCCCACGGTCGCCGGGCATGACCTTCGCACTGGATCAGGTGATAGCCGAAGGGGGTCTCGGACGGATCGCCGACCTTGCCGATCTCCTGGGCTTCACCGCCACCTCGAACTCGGGCACGAACTGCATTGGGCATGTTCTCGAGGCCGCCCTTTCCTTGGTTGCCTGGACACACACTCCTTGCAGAGGTCCTCGAGCTTCTTGCCCGCCTGGAGCTGGGCCTGGACCTTGGCCAGGCGCTCCCGGGCCTCCTGGTCCGTGTAGCCCTGGTTCTGGGTCCGCTCGCTCTTCACGGAGACGAGGAGGTGCCGGGCGCTGAACTTGCCGGGCGTGACGAACTGGGCCTTGTGGGTCTCAAAGTAGGCCTTGGTGTCCTCGTCCGTGACCACCATCCGCTTGTTCAGGCTCTCGCCTTCCTTCTTCAGGTATTCCTGGGCGAGGAGCTGGGTCATCACCAGACCCACGGAGCGCTTGTAGGCCTCGGTGGCATCGAGGCCGAGCTTCTTGGCCTTGGCGGCGAGGAGGTGCATCTCCACGAGGCGGGTGATGTACTGGTCCTTCGCGCCCTGGACCAGGCTGAGCTGCTGGCGCTCGGTGGGATTCATGCCGGACAGGGCGGCGTCCAGGTCGGATTCGCGGATGAGGGAGGTCCCCACCTTGGCGATCACCTTGTCCTCGGCCTTCTTCTCGGGAGCCTCGGCGCCGAGGGTCACGCCGGCGGCGGCCTTCGGCGCCGCGTGGGGGGCCTGCGGCGCGGCGGGGGCGGCCTTCGGGGCGGCCACCGCGGCCTTGGGAGCCGGCTGGGGCGCCGGGGCGACCTCGACCTTCGGCGTCACCGGAACCGGCTTGGTGGCTTCGGCCTTCGGCGCCTCGACGGCCTTAGGGGCCTCGACGGCCTTGGGAGCCTCGGCAGGCTTGGGGGCGGGGGTCTGGGCGGCGAGGGTGAGGGCCACCAGGGGGAGGAACGTGCGGAGCATGAGCCATCCTTCATTCAAGTTGTTGAAGGGGTTTGATCCCTTCAGGGTTGCGGGTTGGGAGGGGAGAGCAGGGCCCGGACGGCTGAACTCAACCTTTGGAGTCCTTCGTCAAGTGATTCATCCTCTTCCCCTGGGCCGTCACCGGCCCCAAAACCTCAAGTCTACCACCGGCGGAAGGTCCCGTCCCTGCCCAAAACCGCGCAGATTGGGCCTTTTCCAGCTCCAGCGATGTCAAATGCAACCGATCCCATGAAGGTTCCCCGGCGCGACCCCCCGGCCCTGCCCGAAGGCTGGAGGATCCGTCTGGACGCCCAGTCCCGGGACCGGGAGGCCCGCGGCCTGCAGCGGCGCGTCGTCCCTCCCCGCGGCCTCGACTTCTGCTCCAACGACTACCTGGGCCTGCGGCTCGATCCCAGGCTCGCGGCGGCCGCGGCCCAGGCGGCGGCGGAACACGGCAGCGGAACCGGGGCCGCGCGGCTGCTCCGGGGCACCTCGCCCTTGCACGAGGCCCTCGAGGCCGGGCTGGCCGCCTGGAAGGGCCAGGAGGCCGGCCTGCTCTTCGGCACGGGCTTCCAGGCCAACAGCACCCTGATCCCCGCCCTCCTCCAGGGCGGGGACGCCGTCTTCTCCGACGAGCTGAACCACGCATCCCTGGTGGACGGCTGCCGCATGGCCAAGGCCCGGGGGGCCCACCTGGGCGTCTTCCGGCACGGGGACCTGCAGGACCTCGAGGACCAGCTCTCGGCCTGGCACAAGGGCCGCGCCGCCGGGGCCCAGGCCCTGGTGGCCACCGACGCGGTCTTCAGCATGGACGGGGACGCGGCCGACCTGGCGGGGCTCCTCGACCTCTGCGGGCGCTGGGACGCGCTGCTGCTGGCGGACGAGGCCCACGCCACCGGGCTGCTGGGCGCGCGGGGCGCCGGGCTCGCGGAACACATGGACTTGGGAGGCCGCATCCCCCTCGTCATGGGCACCCTCGGCAAGGCCCTCGGCGCCTTCGGCGCCTTCATCACCGCCAGTTCCCTGGTGCGGGAGCACCTGGTCAACACCGCCCGGGGCTTCATCTTTTCCACCAGCCTTCCCGCCCCGGTGGCAGCCGCGGCCCTGGAGGGCCTGCGCGTCGCCCGGGAGGAGCGCTGGCGGGCCCGGAAGGCCTTGGCCCACGCGGCGCGGATCCGGGAGCGCCCTCGGCTTTCCCCAGCCCTCGGGCCATCGTGCCCCTGCGCCTCGGGGACGAGGCGCCGGCGCCGCCGCCGACAAGCTTCAGGCCGCGGCTTCGACGTCCGGGCCGTGCGGCCTCCACAGTGCCGCAGAGGCACCGCCTGGCCGCGCATCACCACCGGCGCCCACCAGTCGAAGCGGACGTGGAGGCCTGCTCGCCGCCCTCGGAGAGGTGCTTTGAGCCGGGAGCTCTTCACGCTCGCCCGCCCCACCTCTGCGTTGGGCACGAGGATACGGGCGTCGGCAAGACCTGGATCGCCTCGGCCATCGCCCAGGCCTGGCGCAGGACGCCCCCGTCGCCCATCGGAAGCCCTTCCAGACCGGCGCCGCCTCCGGGCAGGACCCGCGAGCGGACGCCCCCGCCGTCGCGGGTCCGGGCATCGAGGTGGAGACGGGCATCACCTTGCAGGCCCCCTTTCGCCCCTGGCCGCCGCGGAACGCGAGGGCCGCGTCCTGGACCTCGACGCCCTCTTCCGGTGGGCGCAGCGAAGGCCCCGCGGGCGGCTCCTGCTGAGCGTCGAAGGGCGTGCTGGTTCCCCTGCCGCCCAGGCATCGCCCTCGCCCTGGGCGACGAACTCCGGATTACTCGGTGGTGGCGGCCCGGGGCGGGCTGGGCACCCTGAACCACGCCCTGCTCACCTGCGAAGCCCTGATGCTGCGGGGCTGGCGCCTCGCCGCGGTGCCTCAATCCGGGCCTGGACGGTGCCCAGGCCAGCCGCCCGAGGCAACGCGGTCCTCGCCCGCCACCTCCCCGCCCGTCCACATCCTTCAGCTTCCGGAGCACGCGCCCCATGGCCTCCCCCGCCTGAACCCCGGGGCCGAGCGCCTCGCCTTCGACCGCGCCCACGTGTGGCACCCCTTCACCCAGATGAAGGAGCACGAGGCCGACCCGCTGGTACGTGGTGGGGGCCGAGGGGCCGGACCTCCTGCTCGCGGACGGCCGGCTGGCGTGCTGGACAGCATCAGCTCCTGGTGGACCAGCGTCCACGGCCACGGCCATCCCCGGCTCGTGGAGGCCCTCTCGAAGCAGGCGGCGCGCCTCGACCACGTCCTCTTCGCGGGGTTCACCCACGAGCCCGCCCTCGAGCTGGTGGCGCGGCTGCGCCCCTGGCTGCCCGCGGGCCTGACCCGGGCCTTCTTCTCCGACAACGGCAGCACGGCGGTGGAGGTGGCCCTCAAGATGGCCTTCCAGGCCCAGCTCCAGCGCGGGGAGCGGGGCCGCGACCGCTTCGGCGCGCTCCAGGGCGGGTACCACGGGGACACCCTGGGCGCCGTGGCGGTGGGGGACCGCAGCAATTTCCTGACGGGGCTCTTCGCGCCCCTCCTCCTGGCCTGCGACGCCCTGGAGGTGATGGAGGACCCCCGCCGGGAGATCGGAGGGGAGGCCTCCGAAATCAGCGCCGCGCTGGACGGGGAGCGCGCCCGCATCCGCGCCTGGTTCGGCGCCCGGGGTCCGCGGCTGGCGGCCTTCATCGCCGAACCGCTGCTGCAGGGGGCCGGGGGCATGCGGATGTGGCCGCCGGAACTGCTCCAGGAGATCCGCCTGCAGTGCGACCGGCACGGGGTCTTCCTCATCCTGGACGAGGTGATGACGGGCTTCGGACGCACGGGTTCCTTCCTGGCCCTGGAGCAGGCCGCCGTGGCGCCGGACCTGCTCTGCCTGTCCAAGGGCCTCACCGGCGGCGTGCTGCCCCTCGCCATGACGTGGGCGACGGAAGAGATCTACGGCCACTTCTGGGGCGACTATTCGGAGATGCGCACTTTTTTCCACGGCCACAGCTTCACGGGGAACCCGGTCGCCTGCGCCGTGGCCTGCGCCAGCCTCGCCCTCTTCGAGGAAACCCCGGTCCTGGAACGGGCCCGGGATCTCTCGGCGGCGCTGCGGCAGGCCTGGGCCGGGCTCGCCGGCCACCCCGCGACCCGGAATGTGCGGACCTTGGGCTGCGTGGCCGCCTGCCGCGTGGTGGATCCCGCCACCGGCCAGCCCCACCCGGCGGAGGCCCGTTTCCCCCGGCGCCTCCACCGCGAGGCCCTGGACCGGGGCCTGCTCGCGCGGCCCATCGGGGACTGCCTCTACCTCATGCCGCCCATCGCCACGGCGCCCGGAAGGGTCCTGAAAGCCGTGGAGACCCTGGCCGAGCTAATAAATTGAAATTCCGCTTGCTTGCGCCCGGAGGGGAATCTTTCTATCCTCGGGGCACCCTATCCGGTCCGCCCATCTTCTTCACCCTTCATGGAGTTCCCATGGCCATCCGACTGTCCTCATCCCTGAGCTTGGCGGCCCTCACGACCCTGTCCATGAGCCTCGCGGCCCAGAGCACGGGCGTCACCACCGCGGACCTCCGCGGCCAGGTCCGCGCCGCGGGCGGGACGCCCATTCCCAAGGCCGTGGTGCGCCTGACCCAGGACGCCACCAACCAGGTGCGCGTGCTCACCTCGGACGCCGGCGGCAACTACGCCTTCCGCCTGCTCCCCCCCGGCAGCTACACCCTCTCCGTCGAGGCCCCGAACTTCCAGACCAAGCGCGTCCGCGAGCTGGTCCTCCGCCTCGCGAACACCACGGAGTTCAACGTGGACCTGAGCCCGGTGGAAGCCCAGGCGACGGTGGAAGTGGTCGGGGAGGCCACCCTGGTGGATCCGACCCGCACCCAGGTCTCCACGGTCATCGACAACAACCTCATCAACAACCTGCCCATCAACCGCCGCCGCTTCGAGGACTTCAGCCTCACGACCCCGGGCGTCACCACCGCCAACAGCCCCGACAACGGCGGCGCCGCGGCGAACTCGGGACTCGTCTTCGCCGGCGTGAACCCCCGCCTCAACAACGTGATGGTGGACGGCCTCGACAACAACGACGTCTCCACGGGCTCGGTGCGCACGACCTTCAGCCAGGAGGCGGTGCAGGAATTCCAGGTGGTCACCAACGGCTTCTCCGCCGAGTACGGCCGGGCCGCCGGCGGCAACGTGAACGTGGTCACCAAGAGCGGCGGCAACGCATTCTCTGGGACGGTCTTCTACTTCCGCCGCGACGGCAAGATCGACGCGCGGCGGCCCCTCTCGTCCAGCGATTCCGAGCTCAAGCAGGACCAGTTCGGCGCCACCGTGGGCGGCGCCATCCAGAAGGACAAGTTCTTCTACTTCCTTTCGGTGGAGCGCTTCCAGAAGAAGGACGCCAACAACGTCACCATCGATTCCGCCACCGCCGCCACCATCCTCTCCCGCACGGGCTTCCGCGTCTCCCAGGGCCTGGTGCCCTACGTCGAGAACGTCACCACGGGCATCCTGAAGCTGGACTACGCCCAGAGCGACGTCAGCCGCTGGAGCGCCCGCTTCACCTGGGCGAAGGAATACAACGAGAACCAGCTGGAATGGGGCGGGCTGACGGACCGCAGCGCCGGCGGCGCCCGCCGCATCGAGGACAAGAGCTTCAGCCTCTCCCACCTCTGGAACGCCTCGTCCCGCTTCGTGAACGATTTCCGCATCCTCTACAGCCCCGGACCAGCCGATCAGCCTGGACGCGACGAAGGGCCCCTATATCGAGATCCTCGGGGCCGCCACCTTCGGCACCCAGCGCTCTCCCCGCAGGTGCGCGCGGAAAAGACCCACCAGTTCAACGACACCGGCAGCTTCTTCGACAAGGTCACCCTGGTGCTGGGCATCGACCTGATGCGCACCAACCTCCAGGGCGCCCTGCCCCTGAACTTCTCCGGCATCTACCGCTTCCAGCGCATCCCGGGCTTCAACAACGGCATCGACGCCCTGAACGCCGCCAACCCCTACGGCGGCTTCGGCATGCCCGCGGCGTTCGTCCAGGGCTTCGGCGACGACTACCTGGACTTCACCGTGAACTACTACAGCGCCTTCGCCCAGGCGGACTGGCAGGCCACGCCGAAGTTCACCCTGAAGTTCGGCGTCCGCTACGACAAGGAGGACCTGCCGCCTTCAAGGACACCGCCGACTACGACTGGCTGGACCAGGCCCACGACACCCGGGCCGGGCCCCGGCCCCATCGCCCTCCATCGGCATCGCCGGGTCGCCACCGGTGCGACGGCCACGGGGAACGGTCCCTACGACTTCGCCGCCATGCGCCGGCACAGCGGGGACTGGAGCAGCAGCAAGGTCTCGCCGCGCTTCCTCACCCTGGCAGGCCACCCCGAAGCCCGCATCTACGGCGGCTACGGCATCTTCGTCGGCCGCACCTCAGCTGGGCCCCTACAGCGCCGTGTACCTCGCCAACGGCCGCGATCTCCAGATCGTGGGGCGCCGGGCCCCCAACACCTTCGCGTCGTGGGCCAGCGCCGACGGCGGCGCCAACCGCCGCTACAAGGACTTCGCCACCGCGCTGGGCACGCCCATCAAGGCCGGCAAGGTGATGCTCCTTCCCGGCGACTACGAGGCCCCCGAGAACCAAAGCAGGCCAACCTCGGCTTCGAATGGAGCCCCCGCCCCAGCTCGAAGCTGACCCTCGACGCCGTCCACTCCAAGGGCGAGCACTTCATGAACGTCCGGGACATCAACTCCACCATCCCGCCCAGTACAACCCCACCACCGACCCTGCGCACGCCCATCCTCTTCGGGCCCACCGGCATCCCCTACTCCTCGATCTTCCGCTACGACGGCTCCGGCGAGAGCAAGTACACCTCCTTCCGCCGCGGGCTGGGCCTGGCAGATGCGGGACGTCCTGGCCCTCAACGCCAGCTACGCCTGGAGCAAGTCCGAGGACAACTACATCGACTGGCTCACCCAGTACGCGCCCCAGAACTCCTTCGATCCCGCCGCGGAGATGGGCCCCAGCAACCACGACCAGCGCCACCGGGTGAACGTGAGCGCGGTCTACAACACCAAGGGCATGGCTCTGCTGGATCAGGAACTGGGTCATCGCCCTCATCGGCAAGTACGCCTCGGGCCGCCCCTACAGCCTCTGGATCGGCGTGGACGCGGACTACGGCTTCGTGGCCGGCAACCCCTTCGGCAACGGCGAGGGCCTCAGCGCCCCCGCGGACCGGCCCGCCGGCGTGAAGCGCAACTCCGAGACCACCCCCAGCCTCACCAACGTGGACATGCGCCTCTCCCGGGCCTTCAAGCCCAGCGACAAGGCGGGCCTGGAGCTCATCCTCGAGGTCTTCAACGTGTTCAACCACTACAACGTGACCCGGGTGCAGAACTTCCAGACGCCGCCTCCCGGCGCCCCCGCCTTCGGCTCCCCCATCGTCACCAGCGCCGACAACAACCGCGCGATCCAGGTGGGTGTCCGCTTCACCGTCCTGGACGCCGCCTTTCCAGCTTTACCCCCGGCGCTTTTTCCATCCGCTGGGCCGTTCCGGCGAGCGGCCCTGAGGGGACGTCGCCGCCCGCGCCGTCTATGCTGAAGGCGAAAGATCGGCGCGAAGCTGGTGACGACTTCTCCACCAGGGAGGCCGGACCGGCCGGGAGGCTTCGGCCGCTCCCTAGCCGACTAGTGCTCGGCCTCCATGGGGATTCCGAGAGGATCGGCGCGGTGCTGGACGGCGGCCGGCTCTGGACTCGCGGCCCAGGAGCTGATGGACATGCTCACCCTCATCCGCCGGCAGGACGAGCTGCTGCCCCTCGCCCGGGCCGCCGCGGCGGCGCCGCAGGCGCAGGCGGTCCTCGAGCCGGCCGCCGCCACCCTCCTGGCCCCCGTGCCCCGCCCCGTCTCCATGCGGGACGGCTATGCCTTCCGCCAGCACGTCGCGACCGCCCGGCGCAACCGGGGCCTGGACATGATCGAGGAGTTCGACCTCTTCCCGGTCACCTACTTCACGAACCACCTGGCGGTCACCGGCCCCGGCGAGGTGATGGTGCAGGACCACCACCTCGTGCGCCTGGACTTCGAGCTGGAGGTGGCCGTCGTCACTGGCCGGCCCCTCCACAACGCCACCCTGGAGGAGGCCGATGACGCCATCTTCGGCTACATGGTGATGAACGACTGGAGCGCCCGGATGCTCCAGATGGAAGAGATGAAGCTTTCCCTGGGCCCCTGCAAGGGCAAGGACTTCGCGACCTCCCTGGGCCCCTGGCTGGTGACGAAGGACGAGCTGCCCCTGGAAAGGTCGCCCAGGGGCGAGCTTCTCCACGCCCGCATGACCTGCGACGTGAACGGGCGTCGTCTGTCGGACGGCAACGTGGATTCCATGAACTGGACCTTCGCCCAGATCCTCCAGCGCACCAGCTACGGCATCCGGATGCAGGCCGGCGAGGTCATCGGCAGCGGCACCGTGGGCACGGGCTGCCTGCTGGAGCTGAACGGCTCGAAGATCACCGACAACCTCTGGCTGAAGGCCGGGGACGAGGTGGTGATGGAGATCGAGGGCCTGGGACGCCTGGTGAACACGGTGGTGCACGCCCCCGAGCGCCTCGCGGACATGCCCGCCACGCTGGTGGGCGGCACGCTCCCGGACCTCTACGCCGGCACCCCCGGCGGTCCGGCGGGGGATTGATCACCACCCGCCGAGCCGCGGCCGCTCCCGCGACTCCCACCCATGGAGCCTCCATGCGCCTCCTTCCCGTCCTCCTGGTCTGCAGCCTGTTCGCCGGCCAGGCCAGCGCCCAGGCCCTCCGGCTCATCCACGCGGGGCGCCTGGTGGACGTGCACTTCAACCGGGTGCTGGAGGACCAGGGGATCCTCATCAAGGGGGACCGCGTGGAGGCCGTGGGCTCCTGGGCCTGGGCCCAGCAGCAGGCTCCCAAGGACACGCCCTCCATCGACCTCTCGGGGATGACCGTGCTGCCCGGGCTCATCGACGCCCACACCCACGTGCTCCTCCAGGGCGACATCACGGCGGCGGAGTACGACGAGCAGCTCCTGAAGGAGAGCGTCCCCTACCGGATCCTGCGGGCCTCCGTGGCGGCCCGGAACGCGCTGTGGTGGGGCTTCACCGCCATCCGCGACCTGGAGACCGAAGGCGCCATGTACGCCGACGTGGACCTCAAGCGGGCCATCGCGAACGGCATCGTGGCGGGTCCCCGGATGTTCGTGGCCACCCGGGCCTTCAGCGCCACGGGCATGTACCCGCTCTCGGGCTACAGCTGGGAGCTGAAGGTGCCCGAGGGCGTGCAGATCGTGGACGGCGTCGCGGAGATCCGCAAGGGCGTGCGGGAGCAGGTCAAGTTCGGCGCGGACTGGATCAAGGTCTACGTGGACCGCCGCTACTGGGTGGCGGAGGACGGCCGCCTGCGCTCCATGGTCAACTTCAGCCCCGAGGAACTGCGCGCCTTCGTGGACGAGGCCCACCGCCTCGGCAAGACGACAGCGGCCCACGCCATGGGCTTCGACGGCATCGACGCGGCGCTGTCGGCGGGCTTCGACACCATCGAGCACGGCGCGGGCTTCACCGAGCCGCTGATGGATCGCGCCATCGCCCAGGGCGCCTGGTGGTGCCCGACGCTCTACGTCGGCGAATGGGTGGCCGGCGGCCGCGGCGGCGTGTGGCTGAAGATCCCCGAGATCGCCGGGCGGGCGGTGCGCCGCGCCGTGCAGAAGGGCGTGAAGATCGCCAACGGCAGCGACGCGGGCGGCTTCGCCTGGACCGAGAACCCCGCCAAGGAGCTGGCGCTCCTCGTGAAGCACGGCATGACCCCCATGCAGGCCATCCAGGCGGCCACCACCGTGGCCGCGGACCTGCTCCGGGAGGGCAAGAACCTGGTCTCCATCGAGGCCGGCCGCTACGCCGACATCGTGGCGGTGAAGGAGGATCCCCTGCAGGACATCACGGCCCTGCAACGGATCACCTGGGTGATGAAGGGCGGGCAGGTGGTGCGGGAGCGGTAGGGCGCACCCGGCATCGACGCCCCCGGACCCCGCCGTCTCCATCCGACCGCCGCCCGTCTAAACTCTCTCCATGCCCCTCCGCACCGTCCTCGCCGCCGACCTGAATCCCGTCCAGGCCAACGCCTGGCTCTGCGCCTCGGTGGCCCCGCGGCCCATCGCCTTCGCCTCCACCGTGAACGAGGCGGGCCTCCGCAACCTCGCCCCCTTCTCCTTCTTCAACGCTTTCGGCTCGAACCCGCCCATGCTCGCCTTCGCCCCCAACCGCAGGGGCCGTGACGGGACGGTGAAGCACACCTACCTCAACATCGCCGCGGTGAAGGAATTCGTCGTGGCCACCGTGAGCCACGCCATGGTGCAGCAGATGAACGTGGCCTCCGCGGAGTATGGCGATGGCGTGGACGAGTTCCTGAAGAGCGGCTTCACGCCCCTGCCCGCCCGCTTCGTGAAGGCGGCGCTCGTGGCGGAGTCGCCGGTGCAGATGGAATGCCGGCTGAAGGAGATCCTCGAGCTGGGCACCGGCCCCGGCAGCGGCCTCATGGTCATCGGCGAGGTGCTCTGCTTCCACGTCCACGAGGACCTGCTCAAGGGCGACCTGCCGGACCCCGCGAAGCTCGACCACGTGGGCCGCAACGGCGGCGCCTTCTACACCCGCGCCTTCGGCGACGCCCTCTTCGAAGTGGCCAAGCCCGCGGGCCAGCCCATCGGCTGGGAGGCCCTGCCCGAGGTCCTGAAGGCCAGCCACATCCTCAGCGCCAACGACCTGGGCCGGCTGGCGAATACCGCGGCGCTGCCGGACCTGGAAGCCATGGAGCCCCGCCCCGGCGATCCCACCAGCGCGGAAGGCCTCGAGGAGGCCCTGCACCTGGCCCTGCGGCGGGAGGACCTGGCGGAGGCCTGGCGGCTGGCGGGGCTGCGGCTGCGCCGCTGAGCCGTCCCGGGATCCCGCGATGCTCCCCTCCCTCCTCCTGCCGCTCCTGTTCTCCCCCGCACAGGCGGGCCAGGCCGCCCCACCCGCGGCGCCGCCGGCCCTGGCTGCCCGCTTCCCGTTCCGCATGGAGGAGGTCGCTCCGGGCGTCCTCGCCTTCATCAGCGAAGGTCGGAGCCAGGACATCCTGAGTGGCAACTGCCTGGCGATCCTGGGGAGCACCGGCGTGGCCGTGGTGGACTCCGGGCAGTTCCCCTCCCAGGCCCGGGCCATGATCGCCGCGATCCGGGCGCGGACCTCCCAGCCCGTGCGCTTCCTCGTCACCACCCACTGGCACGGCGACCACCACTACGGCCATGCCGCCTACCAGGAGGCCTTCCCGGGCCTCGTCATCCTCGGCACGCCCTCCACCCAGGCCATGATGCGCGCCATGGCGCCCCGCTACTTCGGCATGGCCTACTTCGGACCCGCCTCGAAGGAGGTGGAGGCCGCCCTGGCCGACCCCGGCCTCGCGCCGGACCTCCGGGCGCGCTTCACCGCGCTGATGGAGGACTTCCGGGCCGCAAAGCCGGAGCTGGAGGCGTTCCGCCTGACGCCGCCCACCCTGGCCTTCGAGCAGCGCGTCGTCCTCGACCTCGGCGACCGCCGCGTGGAGGTCCTGCACCTGGGCCGCGGCGCCACCGCCGGGGACAGCGTGGTCTTCGTCCCGGACGCGAAGGTTCTCGCCACCGGCGACCTGGTGGTGCACCCCGTGCCCCACGGCTTCGGGTCGTTCCCGGGCGAATGGGCCGCTGGGCTGGGAAAACTCGAAGCGATGGGCCCGCGGATCCTGGTTCCGGGGCACGGGCCGGTGCAGCGGGACCTCGCCTACCTGCGGCTGGAGCGCGAGGCCCTGCAGGCCATTCACGCGCAGATGAAGGCGGCCGTCCGCCGCGGCCTCGACCAGGCCGAAGCCCTGAAGGCCCTCGACCTCGCGGCCGCGCGAAAGGCCTTCGCCGGCGAGGATGCGGCCCGGCGGCGCGACTTTGACGAACGGTTCGCCCGCGCCGCGGCGATCCGCGCCTACCGCCTGGCGAAGGAGGGGCGCGTGGAGGACGAGGCGTAGGTGCGGACCTGCCCGTCCCGCGGTCAGTCCGCGCCGGCTTCCCCGCCGACTTCCCCTGGTCCCTTCGTGTGCACGATGCGCTGCGGGATGGGGCTGGCGATGCCCTCCAGCCGGAAGCGCTGGATGATGCGCTTGCGGTATTCCCGCGCGGCCTCGTACTGGCGGCCGGGCGCGGTCTTGGTGTAGGTGCGCAGCATGCAGCCGTCCTTGCCGAAGCTTTCCACGCCCTTCACGTCCGTGGGCTCCAGCACCAGGTCCGGCAGGTCCTTCCGCATGCCCTCGCCGATCTCCTTCAGCAGGCCCATGACCCGGTCCAGGTCCGCGTCGTAGCCCACTTCCACGTCCACCAGGGCCTTCGAGTAGTCCTTGCTCAGCACGATGACCTTGGTGATGGCCCCGTTGGGGAGGAAGTGGGCGCGGCCTTCGCCGTCCCGCAGCTGGGTGATGCGGAGCGTCATGCGCTCCACGTGGCCCAGGTGCTTGCCGTCGTCGATGGAGACCAGGTCCCCCACGGCGAACTGGTTCTCCATGAGGAGGAAGAAGCCCGAGATGACGTCCTTCACCAGGGACTGGGCGCCGAAGCCGAGGGCCACGCCGGCGATGCCGGCGCCCGCCACCAGGGGTCCGATGTTGATGCCGAACTCCTGGAGGGTCATCAGCAGGAAGAAGACCGCCGCGACCACCCGCGCCGCGTTGCGCAGGACGGAGCCGAGGGTGTCCGCCCGGCGCTCGGCCTCCGTGGTGACCCCGTCGTTGCCGTCGTCCACGGCACGGCGCACGGCCTTGGCCACGATGCGGATGGCGTAGAGGAAGAGGACGCAGGCCAGCAGCACCAGGGCCAGGTGCTGGAGCTTGATCCAGCCCGTCCGCTCGAACCAGGCGATGTATCGGGCCAGGGGTTCGATGGTGGCGAGTCCCATCCCTACTTCCATGAAGCCCAGTAGTTCAGGTTCTCCACCAGGCCCGCCGCCGGCGTGGCCTGGAGGTAGTTGACCGTGTCCACCATCACCGCGACCTCGTCGGTGCGGTCCTTGGTGCGGCTGAGGGGGATCGCCTTGGGGTGGGGTCCGTGGTGGATGCCCGTGGGATGCCAGGTGACCATGCCCGCGCCGATGCCGTCCCTCGAGAAGAAGTGGCCGTCGGAGTAGAAGAGCACCTCGTCGTAGTCGATGTTGCGGTGGTAGAAGGGCACGCGCATGGCGCCCTCCTCCTCCTCGAAGGGCCGGGGCAGGAAGGAGCAGATGACGAAGTTCCGGGCCAGGAAGGTGGTGTGCACCGAGGGCGGCAGGTGGTAGCGGTGGGACATCACGGGGCGGATGTCCTTCACGTTGATGCGCCACACGGTGAGGTCGCCCTTCCAGCCCACCACGTCCAGGGGGTTGAAGGGGTAGTAGACCTTGGTGATCTGGTTCTCGCGCTTGATGTGCACGGCCCACTCGCGGCTTTCGCCGGCCTCGTAGTCCGCCAGTTCCGGGGTGTCGATCATGGCGGGATCGAAGAGGGCGTTGGGACCGAGCATCCCCCGGTCCGGCACGGTGATTTCGCCGGCGCTCTCGATGAGCAGATAGCGCTGCACCGAATCATTGGGCAGGAAGCGGTAGGTGGTGCCCCGGGGCAGCACGAGGTAGTCGCCGCGGACGTAGTCGAGCACGCCGAAGTCGGTCTCGAGGCGGCCGCCGCCGGCGTGGATGAAGTAGACGTCGTCGCCGTCCGTGTTGCGGTAGAAGAAGTCCATGACCGAGGGCGCGACGAAGTGCATCGCCACGTCCTGGTTGTGGAGGAAGCAGACCGGCGCGAAGGCCGCCTCCACGCTGCCGAACATGGAGTCCCCCAAAGCCTTGGCCCGGGCCTGCTGGGTCGAGGCGTCCCCTTCGGCGGCGGGATCCACCGGGAAGAGGTGGTTCAAGTCGTAGCTGTGGGGCCTCAGCGGGCCCTCGATGCGGGTCCAGTCCGTGGGGGGATGGAGCCGGTAGAGGTGGGTGGTCTTGCCGAAGAAGCCCTGCCGGGCGTGCTCCTCCTCGAAGGTGCCCTCCGGCAGGTCCACGTGGGCCTGGCGCGCGTGCCTCCCCTTGCGCAGAGGGAAGAGGGGCGTCTCGTTGGTGAGTTTCATGGCCGTCCTCGGGGTAATCGTCCAGTCTGCCGTGGCCCAAGCGTGACGGATATCACGCGATCCGAGCCAAGTCACTCCGCCATGAAGGGATAGCGGTAGTCCGTGGGCGGGTTGAACGTCTCCTTCATCGTCCGCGGGCTGACCCAGCGGATCAGGTTCAGGAGGCTGCCGGCCTTGTCGTTGGTGCCGGAGGCCCGGGCCCCGCCGAAGGGCTGCTGGCCCACCACGGCGCCGGTGGGCTTGTCGTTGATGTAGAAGTTGCCGGCGGCGTTGCGCAGCCTGTCCACGGCCTGCTGCACGGCGGCGCGGTCCTGGGCGAACACGGCGCCGGTCAGCGCGTAGGGGCTGGTGTGGTCCACGAGGTCGAGGGTCTCGCTCCACTTCGTTTCGTCATACACATGCAGGGTGAGCACGGGGCCGAAGAGCTCGTCGCACAGGGTGCGGAACTTGGGGTCCTTGGCGACGATGACCGTGGGGCGCACGAAATAGCCCTTGCTGTCGTCGCAATCGCCGCCCACCAGGATCTCGGCGTCGTTGGAGGCCTTGGCCTCCTCGATGGCCGCCTTCTGGGTCGCGAAGGAGCCCTTGTCGATGACGGCGCCCATGAAGTTGGTGAAGTCCGACACGTCGCCCATCCTGATGCTCTCCACCTGGGCGACGAGGAGGTCCTTCAGCTTCGGCCAGAGGTTGGAGGGCACGTAGACCCGGGAGGCCGCCGAGCACTTCTGGCCCTGGTACTCGAAGGCGCCGCGCACGATGGCGGTGGCCAGGGCCTCCACGTGGGCGCTGCGGTGGGCCACGATGAAGTCCTTGCCGCCGGTCTCGCCCACCAGGCGCGGGTAGGCCTTGTACGTCGCGATGTGGTCGCCGATGGTCTTCCACATGCCGTTGAAGACGCTGGTGGAGCCCGTGAAGTGCACGCCCGCCAGGTGGCTGTCCGCCAGCACCGGGTCGCCGATGGCGCCGCCGCTGCCCTGCACCATGTTGATGACGCCGTCCGGCAGGCCGGCCTCCTTGAGGAGCTTCATGATGAAGTGGGCGCTGTAGAGCGAGGTGCTGGCGGGCTTCCAGACCACCACGTTGCCGCAGAGCGCCGGCGCCGTGGGCAGGTTGCCGGCGATGG
>JBGASS010000001.1:0-23428 GCA_044229555.1 Holophagaceae bacterium | reverse complement strand
ACTGGAGCTGGCGCAGGGCCATAGCCCAGAAGGCCAGGCTACCCCCCACGAGCTCGGGGTCCGCCGGCAGGCTGGCGAGCCAGGTCCAGGCCCGCTGCCAGCGCAGGGGCACCGCGTGGGCCTCCAGGATCCGCCCGTCGGGGGTGAAGATCCGGGCCTTGGCGGGGGTGAGCCGGTCCCGGCCCTGGAGGTTGCCCGGCAGGCTCCTCATGATCCGGGTCCAGGCCGCGGGATCCGCGCCTTCGGGGAGGGCGATGAGGAAGCCCTTGTCCGCGGGGCGGTACTGGAGGATCGGCTTCACGGAGTCCCCCGGGGCGCCGGGGCGGTAGGCTGGAGGCGCGGGGCCGGAAGCCCGCAGTCCAGAGACCGGAGCCGAGCTTGAGAATAGGATTCGCGAGCGATCACGCGGGGTTCAGCCTGAAGGAGCGGCTCAAGACGTGGGCCGCGGAGCATGGGCATGAGGTGGTGGATTTCGGGACCAAGGGGACGGATTCCGTGGACTATCCGGATTTCGCGCACGCGGCGGCGGCGGGGATGGATCAGTGGGAACGGCTGGTGCTGGTCTGCGGAAGCGGCATCGGCATCAGCATCGCGGCCAACCGCCATGCCGGCCTCCGTTGCGCGCTGGTGACCTCCCCCGAGCACGCCGCCCTGGCCCGGCAGCACAATGACGCCAACGCCATCGCTTTCGGCCAGCGGCTGACGGATCCGCTTAAAGCTGAATACTACCTTTCGGTCTTTCTGGAAACCCCTTTTGAAGGGGGAAGGCACCAGAAACGGGTCGAGAAGATCGAACCCTGAATCGGCGCGTCCCCTCCTTTTTCCGATTCCCGTCCCCCGAGGCCCTGTCTCCATGCGTGATGCCACCCATCTCCGCCCCCTCGCCTTCGATCTTGGAACCCAGATCCACGCCGACGGCTCCTGCCTCGTGCGCCTGGGCAACACCCACGTCCTCTGCTCAGCCAGTCTGGAGGAGAAGGTGCCGGGCTGGATGAAGGGGAAGGGCGTGGGCTGGATCACGGCGGAGTACGGCATGCTGCCCCGCTCCACCCACACCCGGACGGACCGGGAAGCCGCGAAGGGCAAGCAGCAGGGCCGCACGGTGGAGATCCAGCGCCTCATCGGCCGCAGCTTGAGGCAGGCCGTCGATCTGAAGGCCCTGGGGGAGCGCCAGCTCACCCTGGACTGCGACGTGCTGAATGCCGACGGCGGTACCCGCTGCGCTGCCATCACCGGCGCCTGGGTGGCCCTGGCGGCGGCCCTGCGCAAGGCCGGCCTGGAGGCCGCCCTGGTCCGCCAGGTGGCCGCGGTGAGCGTGGGGGTCGTCGAGGGCGGCGAAGGCCGGCGGGGGCTGCTCCTCGACCTGGCCTACGAGGAGGACCACCTGGCGGCGGTGGACTGCAACCTGGTGGCGGCCCGGACGGCCTCAGGGGGCGACCTGGACCTGGTGGAATTCCAGAGCACCGGCGAAGGCCGCAGCTTCAGCCGGGGGGAGGCCATGGCCCTCATGGACCTGGGCCTCGCCGGGTGCGGCGAGCTCATGGCCCGGCAGCGGGAGGCCCTCGGCTAAGATCGAAGCCTTGGGCGACCCCTTGGCCCGGGAAGCCATCCGGTCCATCCTTCAGCACGGAGATTTCCATGGCGCGCATCCTGCTCATCGAAGACTCGGCCGTCGACGCCAAGGCGGTGCGCTCCATGCTGGAAGGCTTCGGCCACGAGGTCTTCTGGGCCGCGGGACCCCGCCAGTCCATGGAGTTCCTCTTCCCGGCGGGGCGGCTGGACCTCGTGATCTCCGACATCCTGATGCCGGACCTGGACGGCCTTTCCCTCATCAACCACCTGCAGGCCTCCCATCCGGGCCTGCCCTTCCTCGCCATCACCGCCTCCCCGGAGCTGGTGCTGGAGGCGACGGCGGAGTCCTTCGGCGTCAAGCGCGTGCTGCGCAAGCCCATCGACCCGGAAACCCTGCGGGCGGCGGTGGACGAGGCCCTCGCGGCGGCCTGAACCCGGACCCGGACGCGACGATCCGTCAAGGAGGCTGGACGGGCTGTGATGTCCGGCACGGATGCGGGCGGCCCGCGGCCTTCGGCCCTGGGACCCCGGCGGGGCCCGTGGCAGACTGGATGCGGCTCCGTGCGGGCCGTTTTCCTTGCAAGGGGTCCCCATGCGCTACCTGCCTTCGGCCCAGAGCGAAGACCGCGAACTCCTGGACGCCCTCGGCGTGAAGGCGGCAGAGGATCTGCTCTCCGGCGTGCCGAACCGCCTCCGCCTCAAGCGTCCCCTGGACCTCCCGCCCACCTCCTCCGAGCTGGAAGTGCTGCGGGACATGGAGCGCATGGCGGGCCTCAACAAGCGCTTCCGCACGCGCTTCCTGGGCGCCGGGGCCTACGCCCACTTCTGCCCCACGGCGGTGGACCACCAGATCAGCCGGCAGGAGTGGTTCACCGCCTACACGCCCTACCAGCCCGAGATCAGCCAGGGCACCCTGCAGCACATCTTCGAGTACCAGACCCTCATCTGCGACCTCACGGGCCTGGAGGTCACCAACGCCAGCCTCTACGACGGCGGCACCGCCTGCGTGGAAGCCGCCCTCATGGCCGTGCGCGTCCAGCGCAAGCGCACCAAGGTGCTGGTCAGCGAAGGCCTCCATCCCCACTACCGCGAAGTCCTTCGCTCGGGCTTCGCGAGCCACGAGGAGCTGAGCCTGGTGGACGTGAAGCTGGTGGACGGCGTGACGGATCCCGTGGACCTGGCCGCCCAGCTCGACGACAGCGTGGCCGCCGTGCTGGTGGGCTACCCCAACTTCCTCGGCCACGTGGAGGATGTGAGAGCCCTGGCCGAGCTCGCCCACGGCAAGGGCGCCCTGCTCATTTCCGTCACCCAGGAGGCCATGGCCTTCGGCTGGCTGGAGGCGCCCGGCAAGGTGGGCGCGGACATGGCCTGCGGCGAGGCCATGAGCTTCGGCAACATGACCTGCTTCGGCGGACCCTTCCTGGGCTTCCTCGCGGTGAAGGACGCCCACAAGCGGGAGATCCCCGGACGGGTGGTGGGCCAGACCACGGATCTCGAAGGCCGCACGGGCTACGTGCTCACCCTCACGGCGCGGGAGCAGCACATCAAGCGGGACCGGGCCACCTCCAACATCTGCTCCAACCAGGGCCTCATTGCCCTCCGCGCCAACATCTGGCTGCAGCTCGCGGGCCCCGAAGGCCTGAAGGGCATCGCCGCCCAGAACGCCGCCAAGGCGCAATACCTGCGCTCGCGGCTGCTGGAACTGCCGGACTGGGAGGCCGTGGATGACGAGACGCCCTTCTTCAACGAGTTCCCCTTGCGCTACACCGGCGACCTCAAGGCCATGCGCCAGACCCTCATGGACGAAGGCATCCTGCCGGGCCTGGACCTCACGCCCCACCTGAAGGCCTACAAGCACTGCGTCCTCTGGTGCGCCACGGAGATCAACACCCGCCACCAGATCGAGCACCTCATCGAAATCCTGGCCCGCGTGGCCTCCGTGGTCGGCTGATGAATCACTTGTCAGCAGCCCTTCTGTTAACCCTCGCTCAATGTGCCTGGGCAGACACCGGGGTCATGGTCTTGGACCGAGTCATCATTCTCAATGGTCCAAGTTTGAAAAAGTTATATGTCTGTGTGCCAGAGGACAAGAAAGCCGTTTACCCAATCGGGGAGCTCTTTGAGAACGCGCCCGAGATTCCTTTGCGTGCGACCGCGCTTGCAGACCTAGGAAGTCGAAAGCCGTGGACTGTTACCGTTCAATTCGATCCCCTCGATGCCTGCTCACCACAGGCTAAATACCGACTCAAGCTGCGACTCCCGATGGAAGGCCGACCAAGTCATCGAACCTACCGCCAAGGACCATGGACCTATACAGCTTTTTGGCATTACGAAGCACCGTGATCCCTTCAAGTTCATCCCCCCAGAGATTCCTTTCTCGCCGTTTCTCCTAGGATTTCGCCATGAACCTGCGACAGCGCGAACCCCTCATCTTCGAACGCTCCGTGCCCGGCAAGATCGGCCTGGACCTCCCGAAACTGGACGTGCCCGCGGCCAGGGACACGCGGCCCGCCCACCTGCGCCGCGAGCGCTTCGACGCCCTGCCCTCCTGCTCGGAGCCCGAGGTCATCCGCCACTTCACCAAGCTGAGCCTCTGGAACTACGGCATGGACCAGGGGATGTACCCTCTCGGCTCCTGCACCATGAAGCACAACCCCCGGCTCAACGAGAAGGTGGCGGGGATCCCGGGCTTCGCCGATTCCCACCCCATGGCCGACGAGGCCCTGGTGCAGGGCAACCTGGCGCTGATCCACACCCTCCAGGAATGGCTGAAGGAGGTCACGGGCCTCGCCGCCGTGACCCTGCAGCCCAGCGCCGGCGCCGCCGGCGAGCTGACGGGCGTGCTGCTCATCCGCGCCTACCACGTGGCCAACGGCCGCAAGCGCACCCTCATCCTCATCCCCGACAGCGCCCACGGCACCAACCCGGCGACGGCCGCCATGGCGGGCTACGAGGTGGTGGACGTGGCCTCCGGGGCCGATGGCACCGTGAGCTTCGAAGACGTCACGGACCCCGCCAGCGGCAAGGTGAAGAAGGGCCTCAACACCCTCATCGCCGAGCACCACGACGAGATCGCCGGGCTGATGGTGACGAACCCCAACACCCTGGGCATCTTCGAGCACCGCATCGACGAGATCTGCAAGGCCATCCACGACGTGGGCGGCCTGGTCTACATGGACGGCGCCAACATGAACGCCCTGGTGGGCGTCGCAAGGCCCGGGGACTTCGGCATCGACGTGATGCACATGAACCTCCACAAGACCATGTCCACCCCCCACGGCGGTGGCGGCCCCGGCGCGGGCCCCGTGGCCTGCACCAAGGCCCTGGAGCCCTTCCTCCCCCGGCCCATCGTGGTGCGCGACACGGAGAAGATCGGCGAAGGCGAGGTGCCGAAGCACACCTACCGCTGGGACTGGGACCGGCCCCAGAGCATCGGCAAGGTGCACACGTTCTTCGGCAACTTCGGCATGCTCATTCGCGCACTCACCTACTGCATGAGCCACGGCGGCGACGGCCTGCGCACGGCGACGCTCCGCGCCATCGTCAACGCCAACTACATCCGCAAGGAGCTCCTGGGCGTCTACAACCTGCCCATCGACAGCCCGACCATGCACGAGGTCGTGTTCAACGACGAGCTCCAGGCGAAGAACGACGTCCACACCCTGGACATCGCCAAGCGCCTCATCGACTACGGCTTCCACCCGCCCACCATCTACTTCCCCATGGTGGTCCACGGCGCCCTCATGATCGAGCCCACGGAAAGCGAATCCAAGGAGGAGCTGGACGCCTTCGTGCACGCCATGAAGATGATCGCGAAGGAAGCCGAGGAGAACCCCGACCTCCTGCACCAAGCCCCCGTCACCGCGCCCCTGCGCCGCATGGACGAGACCACGGCAGCGCGCAAGCCCGTGCTGCGGTGGACGGCGACAACCTAGTTCTCGACCAACTCGTTCCGACTGAAGGGCCGCCCTGGGCGGCCCTTCGTCGCTGCCTCGCCACGTGATAGCTTGGTCCTTCTTCCCGAAACGAGGTCCTCATGCGCCCAGCCACCGCCCTGGCCCTTCTTCTGTCCGCCACCCTCGTCGCCGCCCCATCCCAGGACAAGGCCAAGGCGCCCGCGAAGGCCTCGAAGGTGGAGGCGAAGGAGCCCGGCAAGAACCTAAAGGTCTTCAAGGGCCAGGGCCTGGACGACGAGACCCTGGACGAGGCCATGGACTTCATGACCATCAGCCTCGGCGTGAGCTGTGCCCACTGCCACGTCAAGGACGAGAAGCAGGCCTGGGCCTTCGACAAGGACGCGCTGCCCGCCAAGGATATCGCCCGGAAGATGATTCTGATGACGAGGGCGATCAACCAGGGCCACTTCAAGGGCGAGACCACGGTCACCTGCGCCACCTGCCACAACGGCCGCGTGAAGCCCGAGGGCATGCCGCCCCTGCCGATGCCCGGTGCGCCGCGCCCGGCCCCGGCCGTCGCGGACGCGAAGACCACGAACCTCCCCGACCTGGACGCCCTGCTGGCGAAGTGGATCGAAGGCGCCGGCGGCCGCGAGGCCCTGGAGAAGGTGTCGGGCCGCGTCTCCAAGGGCACCGTGGACCAGGGCGGCGGGCGCAGCGTGGCCCTCGAGATTCTCCAGAAGCCCGGCATGCGCGCGGTCACCCAGACCACGCCCCGGGGCGTCGCGAAGCAGGGCTTCGACGGCCGCGCGGGCTGGACCGCCCGGGGCGGCAAGACCACCGCCATGGATCCCCAGCAGTTCCCCCAGGCCCGCCTCGACGCGGACCTCGCCCTGCCCCTGCACGTGAAGGCGCACTACCCCTCGCTGACCGTGATGGGCCGCGAAAGCGTGGACGGCCGGGAGGCCATCGCCGTCGCCGCGAAGACCGCGGGTGAGTCCCGCCTCATCCTCTCCTTCGACGCCGCCACGGGCCTCCTGGTGCGACGCCTCGCCTTCACCGCGACGCCCCTGGGCCGCATGGGGGCCGAGACCACCTGGTCCGACTTCCGCCCCGTGGACGGCGTGCAGGTACCCTTCAAGGCCGTCAGCCGCAATGCCCACGGCGCCAGCGTGACCACCTTCAGCGAGATCTTGGCCACACCGGTGGACGACGCGGTCTTCAAGGCGCCGACGAACTGAAAGCCCTAGCGCCGGTCGAACCGCGCCTGCATCACCAGCAGCGTGCGCGTCCCGGCGATGCCCGGCAGCTTCGCGACTTCGTCCCGCACGCGGGTGACGTCCTCCAGCCGCTCCGCCTCCACCAGCAGCACCAGGTCCGTGTCGCCGCTCACCGTGTCGGCGATGCGGATTTCGGGGAAGGCCTCCAGGGCCTTCACGGCGCGGTTGTGGTCTGGGCCCGAGCCCTGCACCAGCAGGTAGGCCCGCACCAGCGGCCGGTCCCGCTCCACGCCCAGGCGCAGGGTGTAGCCGGCGATGACGCCCGAGTCCTCGAGGCGCGCGACGCGGGACTGCACGGCGGAGCGGGAGAGCCCCACGCGGGCGGCGATGGCGGCCTGGCTGAGGCGGGCGTCGGCCTGCAGCTCCGCGAGAATGCGGCGGTCCAGCTCGTCCAGGCGGGGCGGGGTCATGGAGGCATTGTGCCGGCCTTCCGGCCCTTTGCCAGCTAAGCGGCGGCGGCCTTCGCGCGGATCCTGAGGGACCTACTAACCGCTTAGGAGATTCCCATGCGACCCGCCCTCGCCCTGCTGCTCCCCGCCGCCGTCCTCATGGCCCAGGCGCCGGACGCCGCCCTCGCCGCGCCCCTCACCGCCGCCCAGAAGCAGACCGTGGTGGAGAACCTGGCCAGGCAGCTCGCCAAGAACTACGTCTTTCCCGACGTGGCCGCCAGGACCGGCACCGCCCTCAAGGCCAAGCTCGCCTCCGGCGGCTACGACGGCGCCGCCACCGTGAAGGCCTTCATGGACGTCCTCAGCGAGGACCTGCGCACCTTCGGCAACGACCGCCACTTCCGCGTGCGCTTCGATCCCGAGTTCAAGGAGGACGAGGACGACGACAAGCCCCCCACCGCCAAGGAGCGCGACGAGATGCGGACCATGGCCGCGAAGCGCGGCTTCGGGATCGCCAAGGCCGAGATCCTGCCGGGGAACGTGGGCCTCCTGGACCTCCGGGCCTTCGGCCCCACCGAGGGCGTGGGACCGGCCCTCAGCGCCGCCATGACCCTGCTCAACGGCACCGACGCCTTCATCCTGGACCTGCGCCAGAACGGCGGCGGCAGCCCGGAGACCGTGGCCTACCTCTGCTCCTACTTCTTCGAGGAAGGGGACAGCCGCCACCTCAACGACATCTACAACCGGCCCAAGGACGCGACCCGGCAGTTCTGGACCATCAGCGTCCCCGGCCCCCGCTACGGCGGCGCCAAGCCCGTGTGGGTGCTCACCTCGGGGCGCACCTTCAGCGGCGGGGAGGAGTGCGCCTACGACTTCCAGACCCAGAAGCGGGCCACCCTCGTGGGCGAGACCACCGGCGGCGGCGCCAATCCCGGCGGGGCCGTGGGCCTCGGGGAAGGCTTCCTCGCCTTCGTCCCCACCGGCAAGGCCATCAACCCGATCACGAAGACCAACTGGGAGCACGTGGGCGTGAAGCCCGACGTGGCCGCCCCGGCGGCGGACGCCCTGCGCCTGGCCCACGTGGCGGCCCTGAAGCGGTTGGCCGGCCAGGAGTCCGACGCCCAGGCCAAGGCCCGCCTCACGACCCTGGCCGCCCGGATCGACAAGGGCGATGTCGAGCCGCCGCGCTATTCCCGCTGAGCGCCGGCCGGAGCCTCTCTCCCCAGAGGGGGCGGACCCGGGCTGATGGTCCCTGCCGGGATTTCCTGGGCCCGGAGGGGGGCGATCTGGGCGACACTGGAGGGTCCCCCCCGCGAGGTTTGAGTGCTTTCCTGCCTGCTGCCCATCCTGCTCGCCCAGGCTCCCGCTCCGAAGCCCAGGTCCGTTCCCACGCCCCAGGCCGCGGTCCAGAATCTCGTCGCCACGGAGCGGGCCTTCGCCGCCATGGCCCGGGACAAGGGCACCCGCGAAGCCTTCCTGTCGGCCCTCGCCGAGGACGGCCAGCTCTTCCGCCCGAGGCCCGAGAACGGCAAGGCCTTCCACAAGGCCAATCCCGACGACGGCGGGCTGCTGGTCTGGGAGCCGGTCTACGCCGACCTCTCCGCGGCCCAGGACCTGGGCTACACCACCGGCCCCTGGAGCTTCACCGCGCCCGGCGACGTGGACCCGAAGGTCTACGGCCATTTCGTCTCGGTGTGGAAGAAGATCGGCGGTGCCTGGAAGCTGCTGCTGGACATCGGCACGCCCCACCCGAAGCTCACCAAGACTCCCGATTTCGCCATCGCGCCGGAGGCCCTCGCTCCCCAGGCCATACCCTCGCGGCCCGGCATGAAGTCCGCGATGCGGACCCTCCTGGATGCGGAAGACGCCTTTTCCGCCGCTTGCGGCAACCGGGGCGTCCGGGAGGGCTACCGGACCTGGGCCGACGATAGGATCCGCGCCTACCGCAACGGCATCGCCCCGGTCCGCACCAAGCCCGAGCTGGAGGCCCTGCTCAGCCTCGCCCCCCGCTTCTCCCTCTGGGAGGTCTCCGGCAGCGGCCTCGCCGATAGCGGAGAGATGGGCTGGACCTACGGACTGGCCAGCTCCCGCAAGAGCCAGAACCTGGACGAGAACCCGACGACGCAGGCCTTCCTCCGGATCTGGCGCCGCAAGCCCACCCATCCCTGGCGCGTCGTGGTGGACGTGACCATCCCCGCGCCGGATCCCAAGCCCGAGAAGGCGAAGCCCCCTCAGGAACCCTAGGCCCCGGGCCCTCCCGGGCGCCGGAAAAGGATGCCGGCCCCCCGCGGATGGCGCAGTAGCATAGGCCCCATCCCGACCCAGGACAGCCGCCCATGCGCCGCGACGACAGCGCCTCCCAGCTTCTCTTCCACGGCAATCCGCTGCCCATGTGGATCGTGGACCGGGACACGCACCGCTTCCTGGACGTCAACGACGCCGCCGTCCGCGCCTACGGCCATTCCCGCGACGCCTTCCTCGGCATGGGGGCCGGGGAGATCCGCCCGGACGGGGAGGCGCCCTGCCTCCTGTGCCAGCCCGGCGGATGCGCCGAGGCGCGCTCGGGGCCGTGGACCCACCTGCGGGCCGACGGCACGCCCATGGAAGTCGAGGTCACCACCCAGCCCATGGTCTTCGAGGGGCGCCCCTCCATCCTCGCCACCATCCACGACCTCACGAACCAGCACCGCATCCAGGACGCGCTCCTGGACAGCGAGCAGCTCTTCCAGAAACTCGTCGAGGCCTCGCCTCTGGGGGTCTACCTGGCCCAGGAGGGGCGGATCGTGTACGCGAATCCCGCCATGAAGCGCTTCACCGGGTACGGGGACGAGGACTTCGCCCGGGGCCTCCCGATGCTGGACCTCATCGGCCCGGCGGACCGGGAGCGCATGGCGGAGGCCTACCAGCAGCGGCTCGCCGGAGATCAAGGGCTGCGGCACTACCACCTGCACTGCCTGCGAAAGGACGGCAGCCTCAGCCCGGTGGAGCTGCACGCCACCACCACGCGCTACAAGGGCCGGACGACCCTCCTGGGCATGGGTTTCGATCTGAGCGAGCGGCACGCCGTCCAGCAGGCCCTGGAGCGGGGCATCCTCCAGGCGCGAACCCTGGCGGAGGCCTCCCAGGCCTTCGCCGTCGCGGGCCGGGAGGAGGAGCTGGCGGCGCGCCTGCTGGCGGCGGCCCGGGACATCGCCCCCCTGCCCCACTGGTGGTTGAGCCGTTCCGCGAGCAGGGCCTTCCCCGCCGCCAAGGAGGGCGGCGCCGCGGCCGCCACCCTCCCCTGGCGCCTGGAGGATCCGATCCCCGTGGTGCAGCGCTGGTTCGGAGCCCAGGGCCACGGGCGGGCCTACCATGCGCCGGACGCGGACCAGGTGGAGGATCTCCGCGGCCGGGGGCCCGGCGGCCGGGCGCCGGGCACCTTCCTCGCCATCCCCCTCCACCATGGCACCGAGGACTTCGGCCTGCTCATGGGCGCCAGCGTCGCCCCGGAACGGGTGGACCTGGAGGAGGACCGCGTCCATGGGATCGAAAGCCTGGCGGGGGCGGCGGGCCTGGCCCTGCAGCGGCTGCGGGCGACCCGCGACCTGGAGGAGAGCGAAGCCCGGCTCCGGGCGGTCTTCGACGCGCTCCCCGACGGCGTCTCCGTCCACGCCGACGGGCGCATCCTCTATGTCAACCGCGCCTTCGAGCGCATCTTCGGCTATCCGGAGGGGGGCCTGGCGGGACGGGCCCTCCTGGAGGTGCTGCCGGAGTCCGAGCGCCGCCGCCACCGCACCATGGGCGGCTGGTCCGTGGACGGCGCCATCGAGAGCTTCGGGCTGAGGCCCGACGGAAGGGAGTTTCCCATCGAGGTCAGTTCCGTGGAGCACGCCTACCAGGGCCGGGCCGCCCGGCTCTCCGTGGTCCGGGACGCCTCCGAGCGGAAGGTCATGCTGGACCTGCTGCGGGATTCCGAATCCCGCTACCGCTCCCTCTTCGAGCACAACCTCGCCGGCGTGTTCCGCACCGACACCGCCGGCCACATCTACGACTGCAACGAGGCCTGCGCCCGCATCCTGGGCTTCGCGTCGAAGCGGGACTTCATGGCGCGGGACGTCACGGAGATGTACTTCGACGCCGGGGACCGGGAGCAGTTCCTCGCCGACCTGCGGGCCAGGGGCTTCCTGGCGAACCACGAGCTCTGCCTGCGGCGCAAGGACGGGAGCACGGTCTGGGTGCTGGAGAACGTCACCCTCACCCAGCCCACGCCGGAGGGCCCGGCCATCATCGAAGGCACCCTCATCGACATCACCGAGCGCAAGCTGGTGGAGCGCCTCGAGCAGGAGCAGGCCGAGCTGCTGGAGATGGTGGCCCAGAACCTCCCCCTGGAGGCCGTGCTGGACCACCTCGCGCGGATGGTGGAGCACCAGCTCGGCGGCGTGCACTGCCTCGTGCTCAGCCGGCGGGAGGGCCGCCTGCACCTCGCCGCCGCGCCGAGCCTGCCCCCCAGCCTCCTGCCCCGCCTGGATCCGGCCCTCCTGGAGCCCGCCTGCCCCGGCGAGGCGGAAAGCCCCGCCGGGGCGGCCTGGGCCCCGTACCGGCAGCTCCTCGCCGAGCACGGCCTGCACGTTTCCTCCTCCGGCCCCATCGCCTCCGCCCTGGGGGACCCCCTGGGCCTCCTCGTCCTCCACCGCGCCGCAGAAGCGCTTCCGGGCAAGCAGGAGCGGGACCTGCTCGGGGCGGCCGCGCGGCTCGCGGCCCTGGCCATCGAGCACTCCCAGCTCTCCGAACGGCTGGTGCACCAGGCCCAGTACGACGCCCTCACGGGGCTCCCCAACCGCCTGCTCTTCCAGGACCGGCTCTCCCAGGCCATGCACGCGGCCCGGCGCCAGGGGCAGAAGCTGGCGGTCATGTTCATCGACCTGGACGGTTTCAAGCGCGTCAACGACAGCCTGGGACACCAGGCGGGGGACGTGCTCCTCACCCAGGTGGCCGCCCGCTTCCGCAAGGTCGTCCGCGGCACGGACACCCTGGCCCGCATGGGCGGGGACGAGTTCATCGTGGTGCTGGTGAACACCCGCGACACCCGCGCCGCCGCCCGGGTGGCCCAGCAGCTCCTGCACGCGCTGAGGGAGCCCTTCGAGGTGGCCGGGCACGAGCTGGTGGTCACCGCCAGCATCGGCATCAGCTTCTTCCCCGAGGACGGCCAGGAGCAGGACACCCTCCAGCGCCACGCGGACGCGGCCATGTACAAGGCCAAGGCCTCCGGGCGCAACGGGTTCCAGTGCTACACGTCGGCGCTCAACGCCCAGCTCATGGGGCGCATCGAGATGGAACAGCAGCTGCGCCAGGCCCTGGGCCGGGGCGAGCTGGAGCTCGCCTACCAGCCCCAGCACCTCGCCGACGGCGCCCTGGTGGGCTTCGAGGCCCTGCTCCGCTGGTCCCACCCCCGCTGGGGGGCCGTGGCCCCCGGCAAGTTCATCCCCCTCGCCGAGGAGTGCGGCCTCATCCTGCCCATCGGGAAATGGGTGCTGGAGGAGGCCTGCCACCAGTGCGCCCACTGGCGGGCCGACGGGCACCCGGGCCTGCGGGTGGCGGTGAACGTCTCCGCCGTGCAGTTCGAGCAGGCCGACTGGAACCGCACCGTGGCCCGCGCCCTGGATTCCGCCCGCCTGCAGGCCTCGGGGCTGGAGCTGGAGATCACCGAAGGCCTCGTCATGCAGGACGCCGCGAACACCTCCAGGCGCCTGCGGTCCATGCGGGAGATGGGCGTCAGCCTCGCCATCGACGACTTCGGGACCGGCTATTCCTCCCTCGCCTACCTCCAGCGCCTCCCCATCGACACCCTCAAGATCGACCAGTCCTTCGTCCGCGGCCTCGAGCCCCGGCCCGGGGGCCGGGACAGCACCGCCATCGTGGAGACCATCGTGAGCCTCGGCCGCGGCCTGGGCCTGCAGGTGCTCGCGGAGGGCGTGGAGACGGAGTCCCAGCTCGAGCTCCTCCGCCGCATGGGCTGCCACGCCATGCAGGGCTACCATTTCGGCCGGCCCATGACCCGGGCCGACGCCACCGGCTACCTCCACCGCGGGACCCCGCCCCCCAACCGCTGAGCCCGCGCGCGGCCCCGCGGAAGCTTACGGCCTAGGGCCGCCGCCCCAGGACCTCGCGGAGCTTCTGCTGGAGGACCTCGAGGGAGCAGGGCTTCTGGATGAAGTCCCAGCCGCCGGTTTCGGATTCCAGGATGTGGTCCGTGTACCCGGACATGAAGACCACCCGGAGGCCGGGGCGCAGCGCCTCCAGCCGCTGGGCGAGCTGCTTGCCGCTCATGCGGGGCATCACCACGTCGGTGAGGAGGAGATCGACGGCCGTCGCCTCCTCCCTCGCCAGGGCCAGGGCCGCCTCGGGATCCGCGGCCGGGAGGACGCGGTAGCCCGCCTTGGCGAGGACCTCCGCGAAGAGGTTCCGCACACCGTCCTCGTCCTCCACCAGGAGGATGGTCCGGGCCTGGGCCGGCGGGGCGGCGGCCGCGGCGGCCGCCTCGGCGGGCAGGGCGTCCTGGGTGGCCGGCAGCCGGATCTCGAAGAGGCTGCCCTCCCCGGGGCGGCTGGTGGCGAGGATCTCCCCCCGGCTCTGGCTGACGATGCCGTAGACCGTGGCCAGTCCGAGGCCCGTGCCCTTCCCGCGCTCCTTGGTGGTGAAGAAGGGCTCGAAGATGCGGGCCAGGGTCGCCTCGTCCATTCCCTCGCCGGTGTCCTGGACGAGGATCTTCGCCGCCCCGCCCTCCAGGCGGGTGGCCAGGCGCAGGGTGCCGCCGCCGGGCATGGCGTCCCGGGCGTTCACCGCCAGGTTCATGAGCACCTGCTCGATCTGGCCCGCGTCCGCGTGGATCCGCGGGCGTCCCGGGTCCAGGGCCAGTTCCAGGGCGATGTGCTCGCCGATGATGCGCCGCAGCATGGTGGCCAGGTTCTCCACCACCGCGTTCAGGTCCAGCACCCTGGGGCTCAGCACCTGCTGGCGGCTGAAGGCCAGGAGCTGCTGGGTCAGCGAGGCGGCGCGCTCCGAGGCCTTGTGGACCTCCTCGATGAGGGGTCGGGCGGTCCCGTCCCCGGGCAGCGCGTCGAGGGCCAGGTTGGTGTAGCCCTGGATGACCGTGAGGAGGTTGTTGAAGTCGTGGGCGATGCCGCCGGTGAGGCGGCCGATGGCCTCCAGCTTGTCGGCCTGCCGCAGCCGCTCCTCCATGGCGAGGCGCTCCAGGGTCTCCTCCTTCAGGCGCTCGCCGGCCTCGAAGAGCTCGCGGGTGCGCATCTCCACCCGCCGCTCCAGCTGGGAACGGCTTTCCCGCAGCTCCTCCTCCAGGCGCTTGCGGGAGAAGAAGTCGGGGATGCTGTGGGCCTCCATGCGCTTGGCGAGGTCCGGGCTGCTGGCCATGTACTCCCGCACGCGGCCCTCGATGCGGCTCGGCGGGGCCATGATGAAGCGGCAGCACTCGTCGCCCTTGGCGCGGCACAGGATCTCGCTGGCCACGAGCTGGAGGCCGAAGCTCTCCTCGCACCAGCCCGAGCTGTAGCCCGCGTTCATGATGCAGGAGGGGTGGTGGCGCGCCCGGCCCGACTGGAGCCAGGCCTCGCTTTCGAAGGAGTAGGGGTGGTCGTAGAGGAGGCAGTAGTCGGGCCCCGGCACCGGGTTCGATTCGGCGAAGATGTCCACGAAGGCCCAGCCCGTGTGGGCGAAGTGGACGGGGCCGGCCGAGAGGCGGGCGATGGGATCCTCGAGGCCCATCTTGGCGTGGAAGTTCCTCGCGTCGGACCTCCCGATGGCGTGGGCCAGGTCGAAGAGGATGTTGCGGGAGAACTCCTCCGCGTCCCCTTCCCGGCCGGCGCCGTAGATCTCCGCCACCATGCCGAAGAACTCCACGGAGAGCGAGGCCGCCCGCACGAGGATGTAGCGCTGGCCGAAGATCTCGATGCTGCCTTCCTCCGGGCGGTCCTCCCGCTGGCTGAAGTACCGGGACACGACGTCCTCCGCCATGCGGAAGAGGGGCGCCATGGGCTCGGGGACGCGGACGGTCTTCAGGGGTCGGTCGGACATGGTGGGGGAATGGAGACTGCCATCCTTCCCCAAACCGGCGCGCCAAGGGAAGCCACGAATTGCAGTTGAGGCCGGAATTTTCCGGGGGATACTTGGGCCACCCCTGCCAGGACACCCCTTGCGCTCCATCTTCAGCCGGCTGAGCATCGCCCGGAAACTCTGGCTCTCCTTCGGCCTGGTCGCCGTCGTGCTTTCGGCCCTGGGGCTGTGGCAGGCCTATGCCCTGCGCAAGGGCGGCGAGGAGATCGAGAGCCTCCTGGCGGACCGCATCGTGCCCATCCGGCACCTGAAGGACGTCTCGGACGGGTACGTGCTCCACGTCGTGCACACGGCGCGGAAGGTCCGTTCCCGGGCCCTGCCGCCGGAGGCCGGCCTGGCCCAGGTGCGCAACGCGCGGCACTCGATCCGCAGCAACTGGGCGGCCTTCAAGGCCAGCTCGGGGATGTGGGCGGAAAAGGATGCCATCGCCCGCATCGGACCCCAGATGGCCGCGGTGGAGCCCCTGCTCGACCGGCTGGAGGAGCAGCTGCGGGCGGGAGATCTCCGCGGCATCGGCGAATTCACGGACGGGGAACTGCTGGCCCGGGTGGACCCGCTGGTGATGGACATCGTCGCCCTCAGCCGCTTCCAGGAGGACGTGGCCCGGGACCGGGTGGCGGACATGCGGGTCCACGTGCAGCGGGCCCGGACCCTCGGCCCGGCGGTGATCCTCGCGGCCTTCCTCCTGGCCCTCGGCCTCGGCCGGAGCATCGGGAAGGACATCGGCGGCGCGGTGAACCGGCTCGTGGGCCGCATGCGGGCGGTGGGCCGGGGGGACCTGGACAGCGAGCTCCGCATGGGCGGCGACGACGAGCTGAGCCAGATGGGCCGGGAGCTGAACCGCATGATCGCGCGGCTGCGGGAGCTCGTGGCCGCCCTGGAGCGCGAGCGGCGGGAGCTGGCGGCTTCGGAGGCCAAGGCCCAGGAGCTGGCCCAGGCGAAGGCCACCTTCCTCTCCCACATGAGCCACGAGCTGCGGACCCCCCTCAACGCCATCCTCGGATACGCCCAGGTCATGCGGCGCAACCCGGGCCGCAGCCCCGAGGACCTGGCCCACCTGGAGCACGTCCTCAACGCCGGCGAGCACCTGCTCGGCCTCATCAACGACGTGCTGTCGCTGTCCAAGATCGAGGCCGGCAGCCTGGGCCTGAAGGTGGCCCCCTTCGAAACGAGGGCCTTCTTCCGGACCCTGGAGGATCTCTTCCGCCTGAAGGCCGAGACCCGCGGCCTCGCCTTCACCGTGCGGGTGGCGGAGGGCTTCCCCCCGCAGCTGGAGGGCGACGAGGGCAAGCTGCGCCAGGTCCTCGTGAACCTCCTCGGCAACGCCATCAAGTTCACGGACCGGGGCCTCGTCGTGCTGAGCGCGGACTACGGCCAGGGGCTCGCGTCCTTCGAGGTCCGGGACACGGGAGCCGGCATCAGCGGCGAGGACCAGAAGCGCCTCTTCGAGAGCTTCTACCAGGCCGGGACCCACCGCGCCCTGACCGAGGGCACGGGCCTCGGCCTGAACATCTCCCGGGCCCTGGTGCGGCTCATGGGCGGCGACATCCGCGTGGAGAGCCAGCCCGGGGCCGGCAGCGCCTTCTCCTTCCAGGTCCCGCTCCCGGAGGCGGAAGGGCCCATGGAAGTGGAACGCACCGGCCGGGTGCTGCGCCTGGAGGAAGGCCAGCGGGCCTTCAAGCTGCTGGTGGTGGACGACCGGCCGGAGAACCGCGACCTGCTGGCCCAGCTGCTCGCCTCCGTGGGCTTCGAGGTGGCCACGGCGGCGGACGGGATCGAGGCGCTGGCGGCGTGGGAGCGGGAGGCCCCGGACATGGTCTGGCTCGACATCCGGATGCCCCGCCTGGACGGCTTCGGGGCCCTGGCGGAGATCCGGCGGCGGGAAGCCGAGAGCGGGCGTGGCCGCACGGTGGTCGTGGCCATCACCGCCAGCGTCATCGACCAGGACCGCGACTCCATGCTGGCGAAAGGCTTCGACGACTACCTCGGCAAGCCCTTCCGGGAACAGGTGCTCTTCGATCTCTGCGTCCAGCACCTGGGCGTCCGCTTCCTCACGGGCCGGGCCGAAGGGGCCGCCGCGGCGGATCCGCCCCTGGTGCCCCGGGACCTCGCCGGCCTGGATCCCGCGTGGCGCGCCCTGCTGCGCAGCTTCATCAGCGAGGGGGACGTGGACGGCGCCCTCGCCCTCCTGGACGAGCTGGAGGGTCCCGGCGACCTGGCGGGCCGCCTCCGCCAGCGCCTCAAGACGTATAGGCTGGAGGAGCTCCTCCAAGCCCTGGAACCCTGACGAGGCCCCCATGCCGAAGATCCAGTCCCTCGTGCCCCCCGGAGACGTCCTCATCGTGGACGACAACCCCGCCAACCTGGACCTCCTGGGGGGCATCCTGCGGGACCACGGCTTCCGCGTACGCGCGGTGCCCTCGGGCCGCATGGCCCTGGAGGCCGCCCGGCGCGCGGCGCCGGAGCTGGTGATGCTCGACATCTCCATGCCCGGCATGGATGGCTACGAGACCTGCACCGCCATGGTGCGGGATCCGCAGCTGGCCTCGGTCCCGATCATCTTCATCAGCGCCCTCGACGATCCCCTCGACAAGGTCAAGGCCTTCCAGGTCGGCGGCCGGGACTACGTCACCAAGCCCTTCAACGCCGAGGAGGTGCTGGCCCGGGCCATCCACCACGTGATGATGGGGCGCCTCTCCGCGGAGCTGCAGACGCAGAACCAGAACCTCTACGACGCGAACCTCAAGCTGAAGGAGATGTCCCACCTGAAGTCCAACTTCACCGCCATGCTCGTCCACGACATCCGCTCGCCGCTTTCCGTCGTGAGCCTGGCCCTGGATGCCTGGGGTTCCGGGCCGGAGCTGCGGGACTCGGTGCTCCCCCAGGCCCAGAAGGCCCTGCGAAAGGTGGAGAACCTGCTGGGGGAGATGCTGGAGATCTACCGCACCGATTCCGGGGAGCTGCCTGTGGAGTTCGGGCCCATCGACCCCGTCCCCTTCCTGGAGCAGGTCGCCGAGGCCCACCGCCTGCCCGCGGCCTCCGCGGACCTCCGCTTCAACGTGATCGTCCCCCCGGGCCTGCCCCCGGTCATGGGCGATCCCGGCAAGCTGGAGCGCGCCCTCGCCAACCTGCTGGGCAACGCCATCAAGTACACGCCGAAGGGCGGGGCCATCAGCCTGGAGGCCGCGGTGGAGCACGGGGCCGGCGTGGAGGCCGGCCTGCGCTGGGTGAAGGTCACGGTGACCGATACGGGCCGCGGCGTCCCCGCGGAGCAGCTGCCCTACATCTTCGATCCCTTCCGCCAGACCCAGACGGGAGATTCAGCCAGTGGCGTCGGCCTGGGCCTCGCCATCGTGCAGCGCATCGTCGCGGCCCACCGCGGGCGCATCAACGTGAGCAGCCAGATGGGCTTCGGTTCGAGCTTCGCGGTGCTGATCCCCGCCTGAGCCCGGCTGCTACCATCCAACAGGCCTAAGCGGGAAGCCCGTCCCGGGCGTAGCGCAAGGGTCCCAGGAAGCCCCATGTCCCGTCGTTTTCCCACGTCCCTGCTCGGCGCCGCCGTCCTCGCCGCCACCGCCGGGGGCCTGGCCGCCCTGCTCAGCTGCGACCGCACGGTGCCGGGGCCGGCCTGGATGAAGGGCGCCCCCTCCCAGGCCCGCATCGCCGTCAGCACCCGGGTGGGCTGGTTCCTGGAGCACCGGGAATTCCAGACCCTCGTCGCCCAGTCGCCCCTGGCGGACCAGGCCCTCGACCTCTTCCTCAAGAAGGCCCGCATCAACCCTGCCACCGAGACCGGCCGCATCACCCTGTTCGCGGCGGACCTGTCCAAGGCCCTGCCGAAGGAAGGCCACAAGCCCGATCCCATGGAGGCGGCCGCCAGCTTCCTACTCCAGCTGGACGGTTTCCGGGACCCGAACGCCCTGCAGGTGGCCCTGGCGGAGGCCTTCCCGCCTGAAGGCAGCATGCGCATCGACGGCCAGGACTGCCCGCTCTTCGTGATCCTCGATTTGAACCAGGCCCATTTCCGCGCTGCCAGCGATGGCAAGGGCCGGATCTGGATCGGCGACCTGAAGGCCCTCCAGCGCCGGGCCAGCGACCTGGCCCTGGCCCCGCGCTCCCCCCTGGCCCGGGCGGGGGCCTGGATCGATCCCGGGGCGCCGGTGCAGGGCTTCCTCGCCCCGGACGGGTGGCTCGACCAGGCCGCCCGCCAGATCCCCGGGGAGTGGTCCCGGGAGATCCCGCGGGGCGTCACGGCCCTCGCCTGGAGCGTCGCCCCGGGCAAGGAGGACAAGGACGGCCACAAGCTGGAGCTCGCCCTGGTGGGCAGCCCCGAGGGCATCGCCCAGGCCACGCCCTGGCTGCAGCGCCTGGTGGCCCTGACCAACGCGCTCCCCAACGCCCCCTCCGTGGCCCCCGAACTGGTCCAGGAGCGGGAGCGGGTGGCCCTGCGCTGCACCCTGACCAGCAGCCAGATCGAAGCCCTGGTGAGCCGCCTCGGGGTCCCCGGCATGAAATTCAAGCCCGCGGGACCTTCCACATGACCCAGGAGGGGACGGCAGCAGGTCCGCCCGCTCCGCCCGCCCCCGAAGTGGGCAGTCCCGAATATTGGATGGCCGAGCTGAAGGCGGGGCGGGAGGAGGCCCTGGCCCACCTCATGGCCCGTTTCGAAAAACCCGTGGCCGCCTTCCTGTACCGCCGCCTCCAGGGCGAAGGGGGCGTGGTGCAGGAACTGGTGCAGGAGGTCTTCTTGAAATGCCTGCAGCACAACCACCGCTTCGAATCCGGCCGGCCGGTCTCGGCCTGGATTTTTACGCTGGCGGCTAATGCGGCGACCGACCACCTGCGTAAACGGGGTCGGGAGCTGCCAACTCCCGAGGCCTTTGACGCACCCGATCCCCACCATCCCTCCCCCTGGGATGACGTGGACAAGAGCCGCAAGCTCAAGGCCCTCCAGGATGCCCTGGAGAACCTGACGCCCCGGCAGAAGGCCATGGTCTTGGCCTACTACGTCCACGAGCGCCCCGTGAAGCGCATCGCCGAGGATCTCGGCTGCGCCGAGGGCACCGTCAAGGCCACCCTCTTCCAAAGCCTTGCCAAACTCCGCAAAACCCTGGATTTCAGCCATGCGACCCCCTGACTCCGACCTCAACCCCCCTTCCGGCGCCTGGCCGGCCCCGGATCCCGAACGGGACGCCCTCCGCTTTGACCTCCTCGAGCGCCCCGAAGCCTGGCCGGAGGATCCCGCGGTCCAGGCCGAACTGGCCCAGCTGCTGGAGCTGTCCCTGGCCCTCCGCGCCCACGGCTCCGCCCTGGCGCCGGCCATCCAGCCCCGCCGCCGCTGGCACTCGCCCTGGCTCGCCGCCGCCGCCGCCGCCCTCCTCGCCCTCATCCCCGGCGGTTTCGTCGTCCACCGGATCGGCAGCCTCCAGGCCCAGGCCCAGAATCGGGCCCGCCTCGACGGGGAGGCCCAGAAGCGGGCCCAGGCGCGCCTCTGGTCGGAATTCTTCCACCAGACCTCCACCCTCCTGAAGGATTTTGAGCGCCGGCCCCCGGTCTGCAGCAAGGACCTGGAGGACCGCAACACGGAGCGCCTGGCGGCGGTCGGCCTCCTGCAGGCCAGCCACCAGCTGGCGGCGGCGGGCGCGCCCGTGCCCGAAGCCGAGGGCGTCCGCAACGACCTCCACGCCTGGCTCAGCGAGCTGGCCCTCGAGGACGGCTGCCTCCAGCCCGCGCGGGCCGAGGAGCTGCGCCAGTGGGCCTCCACCCACAACCTGAGCGAGGAAGCGGAACGCCTGGGGCAGCTGCTCGCCAAGGGCCGGTCCTGATGCTTCTAGTTGGGCTTCCGCCTGAAGCCGCGTTGATCCAGAAGGCTCTCCCCCCGAAGGAGGGGCCCTCGGACGCGCTGCTGCGGGAGGCCAAGAACCTGCGCTACGCCCAGCGCTGGTTCGAGGCCGCCGCCCTGTACCGGCGCTACCTGGGCGAGTTCCCCGGCGCCTCCCGCCAGGCGGACGCCCGGTTCTGGCTCGCCGCCTCCCTGGAAAGCGACCAGCGCTGGGACGAGGCCTCCGCGGCCTACACGGAATTCCTGACCCGGCACCCCTCCGAACGGATGCTGGGCAAGGAGGCGCGGCTCAACCGCGTCCGCTGCTGGGGTGTCCGGCAGTGGGACAATCCCGCCGCCTCCGCCGGCCTCGTCGCGACCTTGGCCGATCCGGTGGAGGAGGTGCAGGTGGCCGCGGCCCTTCAGCTCGCCAAGCGACAGGACCGGCGTTCCATCGCGGCCCTCCAGAAGGGCCTGCGGATGCCCTCCACCGAGGAGGCCTGCCGCCTCGCCCTGCAGGGCTTCGGGATCCAGCCCGACCTGGGCGGCATGTCCACGTCAGGCCGCTTCCTGGTCCTGAAAATCCAGGAGAAGGGGAAACCCGACGAGGTCACCGTGCGCATCGCCATGGGCCTCGCCCGGGCCGTGGGCAGCTACCTCTCCGACGAGCAGCTGCGCCAGGCCCAGATCAAGGGCGTGGACCTGGGGCGCCTCATGGACGAGGCCCTGAAGGCGCCCAAGGGCACGGTGCTCTTCAGCCTCGAGGACTCCAAGAGCCGGGTCACGGTCATCACCGAGTAGTCCGGACCTACGGAGCCCCCAGCATCTGGGCGATGAGCAGGGCCATCTCCAGGCTCTGGGTCTGGTTCAGCCGGGGATCGCACCCGGTCTCGTAGGCCGTGTGGAGGTCCAGCTCGCCCAGCTTCTGGCTGCCGCCGAGGCACTCGGTGACGGGCTCGCCGGTGAGCTCGAAATGCACGGCCCCCAGGCGCGAGCCGAGGGCGCGGTGGATGTCCAGGGTCTGCCGCAGCTCCGAGAGGATGTGCTCGAAGTCCCGGGTCTTGAGCCCCTGGGCGGTGACGAGGCCGTTACCGTGCATGGGGTCGCAGCTCCAGAGCACGGTGTGGCCGCTGGTCTGCGCGGCGTGGATGAGCCGGGGCAGGGCCTCCCGTACCTTGCGGTAGCCCAGGCGCGGGATGAGGGTGAGCCGCCCCGCCTCCCGGCCAGGATCCAGGGCCTCCAGGAGCGATTTCAGCTCGTCCTCGGTGGTCGCGGGACCCAGTTTCACCCCGACGGGATTGCGGATGCCCCGCAGGTACTCCACGTGGGCGCCGTCCAGTTCGCGGGTGCGCTCGCCGATCCAGAGCATGTGGGCGCCAAGGTTGTAGTGGGCGCCCCGGCCTGGATCGAAGCGGGTGAGGCTCTCCTCGAAGGGCAGCAGCAGGGCTTCGTGGCTCGTGAACAGCTCGCCGGTGCGGAGGTAGGACCGGGCCGTCCCCTGGATGGCGTCGATGAAGTCGATGGACTCCCGGACCTTCGCCAGGACGCCGCGGTAGGCCTCCACATCCAGGGTCGAGCCCGGGAGTTCCCAGCGCTCCGGGTGGTGGAGATCGGCGAAGCCGCCGGCCACCAGGGCGCGCAGGTGGTTGAGGGTGGCGGAGGCGTGGAAGTAGGCCTCCAGCATGCGGCCGGGATCCGGGCGGCGGGCCGCCTCGGTGGCGTCGGCGCCGTTGACCAGGTCCCCCCGGTAGCTGGGCAGCTCCAGTCCTCCGATCCGTTCCGTGTCCGAGCTGCGAGGCTTGGCGTACTGGCCGGCGATCCGGCCCACCTGGAAGACGCTGCGGCGCCCGCCGTGGGTGATGACCACGGACATCTGGAGGAGGATGCGCAGCTTGTCGGCGATGGCCTCGCCGCGGCAATCCTCGAACTGTTCGGCGCAGTCCCCGCCCTGAAGCATGAAGCGCCGTCCCGCGGCGGCTTCGGCGATGAAGCGCCGGAGGTCCTCCACCTCCTCGGCCACCACCAGGGGCGGCAGGGTCCTCAGCCGCGCAAGCGCTGATTCCAGGGCCGCGGCGTCCCCGTAGACCGGCTGCTGGCGGGCGGAACGCTCCCGCCATGAGGACGGCGTCCACTGGGACTGGAGGGCGAGGTTGCCGGTGGTGAGCATGGAAACTCCCGAAAAGGAAAACCCCCGATCCGCCTGTGCGAATCGGGGGTTTGGGTCTGGTCCGAATGTGGCTTAGTTCAGAACCCCTCCGACTCGCACCGGGGTGCGAAAGCCGAAGGTATAAAAGAAGGTCCGGAAGGGGTTCATGGAAGTCCTGCGCGGAAGGCGCGTCCTAGAAGCCTGCCGGAGAATGCCCT
>JBGASS010000375.1:0-2911 GCA_044229555.1 Holophagaceae bacterium | reverse complement strand
TGGGTTCCCCCCGGGATTGCCCCGGAGCCGGGGGTCCACGCGATACTGGGAGCCCATGGCGCATCCCCGGACCCCCTTCGCCGAAGACCAGAGCAAGAACCCGCCCCCCAAGGGGGTCCTCGAGATCCTCCTCCGCCGGTTTGCCCGCGGCAGCTACGTGCTCGCGGTCCTCCTCATGTACCTCCTGGCGTCCACGGCCCTGGGCTTGGCCCTCGCGCCGGCGCTCTGGGCCTGGTCCCACACCGCCCCCTGGGGCGCGGGCTGGCCGGGGCTCCTCCCCTGGGTCTGGAACGGCTTCGTGGGGGCCTGCTGCTTCTTCATCTTCGGCCTGGCCCTGATGGTCGTGGTGCCCCTCTACAACGCCATCCTCCCCACCCGCTTCAAGCCCTTCAAGGGCGGGTACTACACCATCCACGCCGTGCCCTGGTTCATCCACAACGGCCTCTTCTACCTCGTGCGGTTCACCTTCCTTCCCTTCGCGACCCTCACCCCCTTCGGGGTCTGGTTCCTGAAGGCCATGGGCATGAAGATCGGCCGCCACGCCTTCATCAACACCGAGTACATCAGCGATCCCCAGCTCCTCACCATCGGCGACGACGCGGCCCTGGGCGGCTCGGTGCGCATCTTCGCCCACTACGGCGGCGGCGGGAACCTGGTGGTGGCGCCGGTGGTCGTCGGCGCCAAGGCCACCCTGGGCGCGGGCTGCTGCGTCATGGGGGACGTGGAGATCGGCGAAGGGGCGGTGATCCTGCCCCATTCCGTAGTTCTTCCCGGCAGCCGGGTCCCCGCGGGGGAGATGTGGGGCGGCATCCCCGCGCGGCGCATCACCCGCGACGAGATGGACAGCATCAAGCGCGAGATCGGCGGGCAGTTCGACTGAACCGGGTCCCGTGGTGCACCGCGGTACCCTGGTCCATGGCAAGACACGCAAAACCCCGATTCCAGCCCCGCTCCGAAACCCGCAAGCCCGACCGCATGACCGCCCGCCCGCCCCAGGCTGGAAAGCCCGGCTTCCGCCCCACGGAGACCTTCGAAGCCACCTTCCTGGGACATCCAGAGGGCGTGGGCGGCTTCCTCCGCCCCGTGGGCTTGGACAAGGCCGCGAAGATGGACCTCCTCGTCGACTGGCGGGAGGCCCACGGCGCCATCCATGGGGACAAGGTGATGGCGGAGGTGAGCGGCGAGACCCAGGACGGCCGCCTGCGGGCGCGGATCCTCAAGGTGCTCTCCCGCAGCGTGGAGCCTCTCCCCGCCCTGCTGCAGAAGCAGCCCTGGGGCTGGCGCGCGGTGCCTGTCGAGCCGCGCCTCTCCCAGCTCGTCTCCGTGCCCGAGACGGACCTCGCCGGGGACGGCGACTACGTGAGCCTGCTGCTGGACCCGGATCCCGAAGCCAAGCAGCTCCGCGGCACCGTGCTGGCCAAGCTGGGACGGCCCACGGACCTGAAGATCGAGAACCGCCTCACGGCGGCCCTCTTCAACCTGCGGACTAACTTCCCCGACGCGGTGATGAACGAGCTGGCCCCCTTCCCCACCTCCATCCCCGAGACCTGGGTGAAGGGCCGCGAGGACTTGCGGGACCTGGTGGTCGTGACGGTCGACCCGCCCACCGCCAAGGACTTCGACGACGCCATCTCCCTGGAGGTGCTGCCGGACAACGAAGGCGGCGGCTGGATCCTGGGCGTGCACATCGCCGACGTGAGCCACTACGTGCCGGAGAACGGGCCCCTGGACGTGGAGGCGCGCCTGCGGGGCACCTCCGTGTACTTCCCCGACGAAGCCATCCCCATGATCCCCGAGCGCCTCAGCGGGGACCTCTGCAGCCTCCGCGAGGGCGTGGACCGCCTCACCATGAGCGCGTGGATGACGATCTCCCCCGAACTCGAGGTCATCGAAAGCCGCTTCACGGAAAGCGTCATCCACAGCCGCAAGCGCCTCACCTACGACGAGGTGAAGGAGGCCAGCCTGGACCTCAGCAAGCGCAAGCGCGCCGAGCTCGGCGAGGAGGTCTGCTCATTGCTGGACCAGTGCCTCGTGCTCTCCCGCCAGCTCACGGTCAAGCGATTGGGCCGCGGCGCCCTGAACCTGGAGACGGAGGAGACCGAGTTCCTCTTCGACGAGGGCCGCCCCGTGGACGCGCGGAAGTACGCCCACCACGAGGCCCACAAGATGATCGAGGAGTTCATGCTCCTCGCCAACGAGGCGGTGGCGCGCTTCTTCAGCCGCAAGAAGATCCCGGCCATCTACCGCATCCACGACGAGCCTGATCCCCTGAAGCTTGAGATCTTCAAGGAGATCGCTTCCACCTTCGGCCTCATGCGGCCCTACGACAGTCCGACGCCGGACGTGCTGAACGCCCTGCTGAAGAAGATCAGCGGCGGGCCCCTGGAGGTCATGCTCAACACACTGCTTCTTCGATCCTTGAAGAAGGCGGAGTACTCAGTCGACAACATCGGCCACTCGGGCCTCGCCCTGCAGGACTACCTGCACTTCACGAGCCCCATCCGCCGCTATCCGGACCTGGTGACCCACCGCTACCTGCGCAAGGTCCTCACGGGCGAGCCCCTGCCCGACGGCCTCCACGGCCACCTGGCCATCATGGCCAAGCAGAGCAGCGACGCGGAGCAGAAGGCCACCGAGGCCGAGCGGGAGAACGACCGCTGGAAGACCTGCATCCTCATGAAGCCCAAGCTCGGCCAGAAGTTCGACGGCCGCATCCAGGGCTTCTCCCTCAAAGTCATGTTCGTGCGCCTGGACTCCCCCTTCGTGGAAGTGGGCGTGCCCCTGGCCGCCCTGGGCGGCAACTTCGCGGTGGACGAGCACAAGTCCAAAGCCGTGGGCATGCGGGGCCAGGCGACCCTCTCCATCGGCGACGCGGTGAAAGTCGAGATCGTGGGCGTGGACGAGGACCTGC
>JBGASS010000374.1:0-2914 GCA_044229555.1 Holophagaceae bacterium | reverse complement strand
ATGCCCCAGCTCGAGGCGCGGCTCGTGGCGCTCCGGCAGTGGAACCTGCTCATTGCCCTGGGCCTGCTGGCGGCCCTGCTGCCGCCCGGCGAGTTCCCCTTCCCCCTCGAACATCTGGCGGTCTACGCCTTCATCTGGGCCAGCCTCGGCGCCGCCCTGGGCTACGCCCGCGCGAAGGTCACCGCTCCGAAGACCTGGCTCGCCCGCGCCCAGTCCCGGGCCTACCCCTTCTACATCTTCCATCAGACCGTGATCGTGGTGCTGGGCTGGTGGATGCTGCGCCTGGGCCTCGGCCCCTGGACCTTCTTCGCCGCGCTTACGGCGGCCTCCTTCCTCCTCACCGCCGCGCTCTGCGAGCTGGTGGCGGCGGTGTCCTGGCTGCGGCCCTGCCTGGGCATGGGGCCCCGGCCCGTGACGGCGGGCCGCCCCGCGATCCGGCGGCTCACGGAGGGCCAGTTGGAGGCCATACTCAGCGACGAGGCCCGCTGAATGGACGCGAACTCCGAGCAGACCCCCGCCTGGCGCTGGCCGACCATCCGGCTGCGCTGGGCGCTGCTGGCGGGGGCCTTCTTCTTCCTCAACGCCCTGCGCCTCGCCCTGACCGTGGCCCTGGACCTGCGGGCCTCGGGCTCCCGCACGCCCTGGCAGGAGCCCCTGGTCTGGGAGCTGACCTCCGGATTCCTGGTCTGGGCCATGCTGCCCCTCGCCCAGGCGGCGGCCCTCAACGCGCCCTGGAAGCGGTCGGCCTGGGGCAGGTTCGTCGGGATCCACCTCGCGGCCACCGCCCTCTTCTGGGTCCTCCACGTGGCGGGCATGTGGTCCCTGCGCACGGTGGTGTACCGGCTGGCGGGCTGGGGCGCCTACGACTACGGCGACATCCTCTACCGCGCCCCCATGGAGGGCCTCAAGGACATCCTGGGCTTCGCCGGCCTCGCGGCGATCTTCCACGTGGTGGAGATCCGGCGGCAGCGCCAGGAACGGGAGCTGGCGGCGGCGCGGCTGGAATCCGAGCTCCGCGAGGCGCGGCTCCAGGCGCTCTCCGCCCAGCTCGATCCCCACTTCCTCTTCAACGCCCTCAACACTCTCAGCGCCGTGATGTACGAGGACCTCGCCAAGGCCGACCGCCTGCTCGGCGATCTCGGCCAGATGCTGCGGGACGGCCTCGAATCGGGCGGAGCCAGCTGGACCCTGGACCGGGAGCTTTCGCACCTCGACCACTACCTCGCCTTCGTGGAGGCGCGCTTCGGCGAGCGGGTGAAGGTGGAACGCTCCATCGCCGCCGGGCTGGGCGGCTTCGAGGTGCCCCGCTTCGCCCTCCAGCGCCTGGTGGAGAACGCCCTCAAGCACAACGGGGACGCCGTGGGCCGCAGCCTGCACATCTCCGTCGACGCGCGCATCGACGGCGAGGTCATCCGCCTCGTCGTCGCGGACGACGGAGTGGGCTTCCGGGAGGCCGACGCCCAGGGCCTGGGTCTGGAGAACCTCCGGCGCAGCCTGGAGCTCATGCACGAGGCCCGGGCGGGCTTCGCGGCCGGAAACCGTGCCGGAGGCGGTGCGGAAGTCGTGCTCCGGCTTCCCCGGGAGGCCCGCCATGGCTGAGGCCCTGCGGGTGTTGGTGGCGGACGACGAGGCGCCGGCGCGGTCGAAGATCCGGCGCCTGCTCAAGGAGGATGCGCGCTTCGAGGCGGTGGGGGAGGCCGCCGACGGCCCCGCCGCCGTGGCCCAGGTCCAGGCCCTGCGCCCGGACCTCCTCATCCTCGACATCCAGATGCCGGGCCTCACGGGCTTCGAGGTGCTGCAGGCCCTGGAGCCGCCGCTGCCCCAGGTGATCTTCTCCACCGCCTACGACCGCTTCGCCCTGGACGCCTTCGAGGCTTCGGCGGTGGACTACCTGCTGAAACCCTACGACGCCGCCCGTTTCGCCAAGGCCCTGGACCGGGCCCACGCCCTGCACGGGTCGCGGAAGGGCGGGGAACTGAAGGCCCTGCTGGCGCGGGTGGCCCAGGCCCCCCTGGAGCGCCTGCTCGTGAAGGCCGAGGACCGCTGGCTCCCGGTGCCCCTCAGGGCCGTCCGGCGCCTCAGCGCCGACGGCAAGCATGTGCGGGTCCACGCCGAGGGCGCCGTGCACGTCCTGCGCACGAGCCTTGCGGAACTGGAGCGCCGCCTGGATCCCCGGCGCTTCGTCCGCGTCCACCGCGGCGAGATCGTCGCCCTGGACGCCGTGGCCCATCTGGAGCCCTGGGACCACGGGGACGGGCTGCTGGTGCTGAAGGACGGTTCCAAGGTGGTCCTGAGCCGGACCTACCGCACGGCCTTCCTGGAACGCTGGGGGCTTGAAGGCTGAGCTTCCGGAGGGGGAAAGACAGGGGATAATCCCCGCGAGGTGCGCGTGGCGTTCGTGATCGTGTGGGCCTTCAGCCCCCAGCCCGGCCTGGAACGGGAATTCGAGGCGGCCTACGGTCCGAAGGGCTCCTGGGCGGAGCTCTTCCACCAGTCCACGGATTTCCTCGGGACGGAGCTGCTCCACGACGCGAAGGCGCCGGACCGCTACCTGACCGTGGACCGGTGGCGTTCCCGCGCGGCCTTCGACGCGTTCTACGGCGCGAAACAGCGGGACTACGAGATCCTCGACCGCGCCTGCGAGCTGCTGACCCTCAAGGAGGAGCGCATCGGCTCCTTCGAGACCGTGGACTGACCTGAACGAGGGGGGAGCGCCCGGGCGAAGCCGGGGCGCTCCGTCCGACTTGACGGTATTCTTGACTTTCGGAGTCAAGATGCTCGACGGCTTCGCGGCCTTCCTGGACCGCCACCAGCGCTTCCTTCTCACCACCCACGAGAATCCGGACGGGGACGGTGTGGGCGCTTCCATCGGCCTGGCCCACTACCTGAGGTTCCTCGGGAAGGAGGCGCGCAT
>JBGASS010000373.1:0-2954 GCA_044229555.1 Holophagaceae bacterium | reverse complement strand
GGATGAAGACCTGGGTGTTGATGCACGCGGCCGCGGAGAGCTGGGCGCCGGTCACCTGCCGCTGCACCTGATGGAAGAGCTGCAGCATCGGCGTGTCCTCCATGCGCGCGAAGCGGCCATCCAGGTCGGTCTGGAGGTTCGTGGCGAAGGTGTTCAGGTAGGTCTCCGCGAGGGCCCGGACTTGTCCGGTGAGGGCCAGGGCCTCGGCGTCGTCGGGGACCGCCCCCTGCGTCTCCACCACGTCGCCCTGAACGGCCGCCACCTGCCAGCGCGCGCCCGCCCTCCGCAGGGTGAGGTCCGCCGCCATGAGGGCCCGGCCGTGGGCCCGGCCCTGGAGGATGGGAATGCCCTTGTGCTGGGTCTTCGCATGGGCGTGGGTGTGGCCCGTGAGGATGAGGTCGATGCCCGGCACCTGGTCGGCGAGGCGGAGGGCCGCGTTCTCGTCCCCGGAGGCGCCCGGCAGGGAGCCCAGGCCCGAATGCATGGCCACCACCACCACGTCCGCCTTCTCCCGTTCCCGCAGCCTGGGGATGAGGGTCTTGGCGGTCTCCACGATGTCCGCGAAGCGGAGGCCGCTGTAGTTGGCCGGGGGTTCCCAGTGGGGGACGCCCGGCGTCGTGAAGCCGACGATCAGGACCGTGGCGCCGCCCGCATTGACCTTGGTGAAAGCGGGGTAGGCGGTCTTGGTGCCCTTGCCCAGGAAGGTGTTGGCGCTGAGGAAGGGGAATTTCGCCTGCTTCTCGACGCTCCGGAGCGCGTCCATCCCGAAGTCGTACTCGTGGTTGCCGACGGCCATGGCCGCATACCCCAGGGCGTTCATGATGGCGATGGAGGGTTCCGGCAGCTCCGGGTGCAGGCGGTTGTGGACGTAGTTCACCGGCTCGCCCTGGATCGTGTCCCCGCAGTCCACCAGGACCGTGTTGGGATTGGCCTCCCGCCGCTGGCGGATCATCGTGGCGATCTTGGCCCAGCCCTTGGGGTCCGGGGCCAGGGTGTAGGTGTCCCGGGCCTCGATGTGGCCATGCATGTCCGTGGTGCCGAGCACCTGGATCCGCAACTCCTGGGCGGCCAGGGGTCCGGCCAGGAGGCCGGCCAGCAGAATCCACAGGGACAGCAATCGCTTCACTTGCACCTCCACCCACTGAAGGGGAAACCTTAGCTTGGACGAAGGGGGGGCTGGCGGTAAACTGATCCTTCACGGCTACGTCCACCCATCTTTCCGGGAGATCCCATGCAAGAAGTCCAGATCAAGGCCCCCAAGCACGAATTCACGATCCTGTGCGACGACATCCGCCAGGAGATGGGCGGCAAGGCCTCCCTCATGGGCCTCTACGACCACCACATCGTCGTGCCCGAGGTGCCCTTCGTCCTTCCCAAGGTCTGCTTCTACAGCCGCTTCTCCCGCATGGACGGCCAGTTCAAGTTCTCCTTCTCCATCGTGAGCCCCAACGGCGAGCGCAAGGACATCATCCGCGACAGCGACGTGCAGATCCCCGAAGGCGCCAAGGAAGGCACCTTCAACGTCATCGCCTCCCCCTTCGAAGTGGGCGCCGAGGGCGTCTACGAAGTGATCCTGGGCCTCACCAAGGGCGCCGACCGCTTCGAGTACGTCTACAAGTTCGCCATCAGCAACGCCCAGCGCCTCCAGGCCGAGTACGAGCAGTTCGTGGCCGAGCAGCAGAAGGCCGGCGTGGCGGCTCCTTCCGCTAACTAAGATCTCACCGAGTCGAAAAGGGCGGGCCTCGGCCCGCCCTTTTTCTTTGTACGCTGGACCCGTGGACCCCGCCCGGACTTCCAAGCAGCGCATCTTCCTCGGCCGCGAGGCCGACGAGGCCCTGCGTTCGAAGCGCGTGGCGGTGGTGGGGCTGGGCGCTACGGGCTCGGTGATCGCGCCGTGGCTGGTGCGGGCGGGGGTGGGGCATGTGACGCTCCTGGACCGGGACCTGGTGGAGCTGGGCAACCTCCAGCGCCAGCTCCTCTACGACGAGGACTGCCTGGGCTCGCCCAAGGCCGAGGCCGCGGCGGCACGCCTGGCCCGGGCCAACCCGGAGGTCGAGCTCAAGCCGATCGTCGCCGACCTCACCTCGGGCAACGCGCGGGAGCTCCTCGCGGGCTTCGATCTCATCTGCGACGGCACGGACAATTTCGAGGCGCGCTTCCTCATCAATGACGTGGCCATCCTCACGGGCACGCCCTGGATCTACGCCGGCGCCATCGGCGGCGAAGGGCTCGTGTGGCCCATCCATCCGCCCCGGACGCCCTGCCTGCGCTGCCTCATGGAGGAGCCTCCGGCTTCCGGGGACGTGGACACCTGCGACACCGCCGGCGTGCTGGGCCCCACCGTGGGGGCCATCGGCTCCTGGGCTTCCATGGAGGCTCTCAAGATCCTCACGGGCCGCGAGCCCCACCGGGAGATCGCCCGCTTCGACTTCTGGGAGGAGGAGCGGCAATTCCTCCACCCCCCTGCGACGCGGTGCCGCTTCTGCACGGAGCAGGTCACCGAGTTCCTCGACGCCCGCTGGTCCCTGAAGGCTTCGCCCCTGTGCGGCCTCGAGGGCGTGCAGATCCGCGTGAACCCGCCGGGCCTTCTGGACCTGCCCGCCCTTCAGGCCCGCCTCGAAACCCGCACCGCGACATCCTGGCAGCTCGCCCCCATGCTGCTCGGCGGCTAGGAAGGGACGAATCGCATCACTCTCTTCAAGGACGGCCGCGCCCTCGTGCACGGGCCCATGACGCCGGAGAAGGCACGCAGCTGGTACGCGGAGGTGGTGGGGTGCTGACGTGAAGCTCCTCCTCGCCTCCCGCAACGAAGGCAAGCTGGTGGAGTTCCGCCTGCTGCTGCCGGGCTTCGAGCTGCTGGCCTGGCCGAAGCAGGCGCCGGGCATTCCCGAGGAGGGGGCCTTCTTCCGGGACAACGCCGCGCAAAAGGCGGACTTCGCGCGGGCCTGGTGGGG
>JBGASS010000372.1:0-2935 GCA_044229555.1 Holophagaceae bacterium | reverse complement strand
GGCCGTAAGGGCTGCTTGTGCAGCGAAGCGGCCGACCCTCCCGATACACTGGCGGCCCATCGGAAACCCCATGACCCCCCTCGCCAGCCGCCGGCTGTTCCGCGCCGCCTCCATCGGCCACCTGCTCGTGGGCCTCGCCCACTTCAACGGCCAGTTCCTGGGCCGCCTGCTGGGGAAGCCCCTGCCCGCGGAGGAGGCCGAGGTCATGGCGCGCATGGCCTCCATCGGCGGCGAGATGCTGGGCCTGCGCTTCTCGCTGCTCGGCGTGCTGGACTGCCTGGGGCTCTTCTACACGGCCTTCTCCGTCTTCCTGGGCCTGCAGAACCTGATGACCCTGCAGAGAGTGCCGGCGGAGCAGCCGGCGCCCCGGGACCTGGCCTGGCTGAACGCGGGCCTCTGCGCGGTCCTCGGGGCCATCGCGGGCCTGCTGGGCCTGGCGCCGCCCCTGGTCTGCTACGCCGTCCTGCTGCCCCTCTTCCTCCTCGCCGCCCGCGGGAAGCCGGTAGCCTGAGGGCCGATGCGCCTCCTCTTCCGCTTCCTCTTCTCCGCCCTGGGCCTCCTGGTGGCCTCAACGGTGGTGCCGGGCATCGGCCACGGCTCCTTCCTGGACCTCTTCCTGGTGGCCATCCTGTTGGGGGCCCTGAACGCCACCCTCGGGCTGCTCCTGCGCTTCGTCGCCTTCATCCCCAACGCCTGCTCCTTCGGCTGCCTCAGCCTCTTCATCAACGGCCTGGTGTTCTGGCTCGCGGGGCGCGTCGCTTCGTCCCTGGGCCTGGGCTTCACCGTCGCCGGCTTCTGGCCGGGCTTTTTCGGCGCGCTCATTTCCAGCTTCGTGGCCTGGATCCTGGACCGCGCCTTCTTCGGCGCGCCGGAGCGGAAGGGGCGGCCGGGACCGCCCCCTCCCTCGGGTGGGCGCCCCCTCAAGGTCGTGGACATCTCGTGAGACTGAGCCCTGCCCAGAAGCTGCTCGTGAGACCCATCTCTCAACTTGGGCCCGCCCAGAAGCTGCTTGTCCTCTTCACGAGCATCAATCTCCTCAACTACCTGGACCGCTACGTGGTGGCGGCGGTGCTGGACCCCCTGGGCCGCGACCTGGGCCTCAGCGACATCCAGCTGGGCCGCCTGCCCTTCGTGTTCGTGGTGGTCTACATGCTCTCGGCGCCGGTCTTCGGGTGGCTGGCGGACCGTCACCGTCGCCCGCGCCTCGTGGCCATCGGCGTCGCCCTCTGGAGCCTCGCCACCATGGGCGCGGCCTTCGTCCATACCTATCCCATGCTCCTCCTCACGCGCTCCCTGGTGGGCGTCGGTGAGGCGGCCTACGCCACCCTGGGTCCGGCCATCCTCAGCGACGTCATTCCCGAAGATGAGCGCGCCGCCAAGTTCACCTGGTTCTACCTGGCCATCCCCGTGGGCTCCGCCCTGGGCTACGGCCTCGGCGGACTGGTCGCGCAGGCCTGGGGCTGGCGGGCGGCATTTCTGGTGGCGGGCCTGCCGGGCCTCTTCTTCGCGGCACGCATGCTGCGCCTCGCCGATCCGCCTCGGGGCCAGATGGACAACGTGCACGACCTGGATTCGGGCGCAGGCCTGGGCGAGCGGCTGAAGGCCATCTTCGCCAACCGGGTCTGGCTGGCCTGCACTGCCAGCTACGTGGCCTACACCTTCGCCATGGGCGGACTTTCCCACTGGGGCCCGACCCTCCTGCAGCGCCGCTTCGCGGTGACGACCGGGACCGCGGGGACGGCCTTCGGCGCCATCGCGGTGGTCACGGGCATCCTGGGCACCTTCGCCGGCGGGACCCTCACCGGGAAGCTCCAGCCGCGCTTTCCCGACGCCGGCCTGTGGATCAGCGGCCTGACCCTGCTGGCCGCGGCGCCCATGACCGCTTGGGCTCTCCACGCCGGGAGCCTGCACGGCACCTACGCCCTCTTCTTCGCGGCCATGCTGCTCCTCTTCATCAACACGAGCCCCGTGAACGCCCTGACGGTGAGCAGCCTGCCCTCGTCGGTCCGTGCCACCGGGGTCGCCATGAACGTGCTGCTCATCCACCTCTTCGGCGATGCCATCAGCCCTGAGTGGGTCGGCTGGCGCAGCGTCAGGAATCTCGCCGTAGGCCTTCCCGACGGTGAAGCCCTCGCCTCCGCCATGAACCTGGCCTTGCCCGCCATCGCGATCTCCGGCCTCGCCCTGGCCTTCGCCCGGCGCCGGAAGGCCGAGGCGTGAGCCGGGCCCTCCGCCTCTTCAGCCGGGCGGTCGCCCACCTCTGGTTCCGCTCCCTCCGCGTGGAAGGCCCGACCCTTCCCGAAGGGCCGGTGCTGCTGGTCCTGAACCACCCCAACGGGCTGCTGGACCCGCTGGTGCCCTCGGCCCTGCTGCACCCCGCGCCCCGCTTCATGGCCAAGGCCACGCTCTGGAACCTGCTGCCCCTGCGGCCCCTCCTGGCGCTCTTCGATTCCATTCCCGTGCGCCGGGCGAAGGACGAAGGCGGAGGCGGCGACGCCTCCCGGAACCAGGAGGCCTTCGACGCCGTCTTCACGGCCCTGGGGAAGGGCGCCCGGGTGGGCCTCTTCCCCGAAGGCATCAGCCACGGCCACGCGGCCCTCGCGCCCCTCAAGACCGGCGCCGCGCGCCTCGCCCTCGGCGCGCCGGTGCCCGTGGCCCTGGTGCCCGCGGGGCTCGTGTACGGCGACAAGGAGGTCTGGCGCCACAGCGTCCTGCTGCGCCTGGGCGCCCCCATCCCCTTCGACGACCTGCGCCCCGCCGGCGCCGCCCCGGAGGCGGTGCGGGAACTGAGCGCCCGGATCCGCGCGGCCCTCCTGCCCCTCACCCTCCACGTGGACCGGGAGCCCCACGCCGAGCTGGCCCAGCGGCTGGCCTGGCTGCTGGCGGAGGGGCCGGCGGAACGCGCGGACCTGGAGCGCCTGCGGGCCCGGGTCCG
>JBGASS010000371.1:0-2956 GCA_044229555.1 Holophagaceae bacterium | reverse complement strand
GGCCCACGTCCAGGATGACCAGGGCGAAGGATCCGGCCTTCAGCCGCGCGAGGGCCTCCTGGCCCAGGGCGCAGCGCTGGGGATGGAAGCCGTCCCGCTCGAGGGCGTAGGCCACGGCGTCGGCGATGGCGGCCTCGTCCTCGACGATCAGGATGCCGGTGGACATGGCTCCTACCGGTAGACGACCTTTCCCGTGCCCTTCACGAGCCGGCCGAGGTTCCAGGCGGCCTCGCCCTTGGCCTTGAGCTCCGTGAGCAGTTCCGGCGCCTTGGTCGCGTCCACCAGCAGCACCATCCCCACGCCCAGGTTGAAGGAGCGGCGCGCGTCCTCGAGGGGCATGGCGGCGGCATCCATGAGGTGGCGGAAGAGGCCGGGGATCTCCCAGGAGGCGGTGTCGATCTCGGCGTCGAGATGGCCCGGCAGGACCCGGGGCAGGTTGTCCGTGAGGCCGCCGCCGGTGATGTGGGCCAGGCCCCGCAGGCGCTTGGCCTTGATGAAGGGCCAGAGGATGTCCAGGTAGCTGCGGTGGACGGCCAGGAGGCTCTCGCCGACGGTCCTGCCCGTGGCCGGCAGGAGGTCCCCGACCTTGCGGCCCTCCACCTCGAAGAGGATCTTGCGGGCCAGGGAGTAGCCGTTCGTGTGGAGGCCCGAGGAGGGCAGGCCGAGGAGGATGTCCCCCTCGAAGAAGTCGTCCTGGCGGGGCAGCAGGAGATCCTGGTCCACCACGCCGACGATGGTGCCCGCCACATCCACCTCGCCCTTGGCGTAGACGCCGGGCATCTCCGCCAGCTCCCCGCCGATGAGGGCGCAGCGGGAGGCCTGGCACGCGACGGCCATGCCCTTCACGATCTGTTCGATGACCGCCGGCTCCAGCTCCTGGGCCGCGATGTAGTCGAGGAAGAAGAGGGGCTTGGCCCCCTGCACGAGGATGTCGTTGATGCAGTGGTTCACCAGGTCCTGGCCCACGGTGTCCCACGTGTCGGCGAGGCGGGCCACCTTCATCTTGGTGCCCACGCCGTCCATGGAACTCACCAGCACGGGCTTGGCCTCGTCGAAGTTGGCGGCGAAAAGCCCGCCGAAGAGGCCCAGGTCGCTCAGCACCCGGGCGGTCTTCGTGGCCTTCACGTGGGGCTTGATGCGGCGCAGGGCCTCGTCCTGCCGGTTGATGTCCACGCCGCTGGCCGCGTAGGTGACCTTCGATTCATTCATGGGCCGCTCCGGCGTCCATTCTCGCATAGGCCGCTTGAACCATTGGTCGCAGCCCCGGGTCCAAGGTCCCACGCCCTCGGAGCGACCATGCGCCCTGTCCCCATCCTGCCGGGCCTGTCCTGCGCCCTGGCCCTCGCCGTCACGGCCTGCGGCGGCGGGGGCGGAGGCTCCCCCGCCGGCCCCGCGGGTTCGCCGCCGGTCCTGGTGGCTTCCCCCGCGCCGAGGGTCGTGCCCCTGGGCGCCACCTGGACCTTCACCGTCAGCGCCACGGGTTCGGGCCTCGCCTACCAGTGGCGCCGGGGCGGCCAGCCCCTCCCCGGCGCCACTGGGGCCGCCTACGCCTTCACTCCGGCCTCGCCCCAGGAGGCCGGCAGCCTGGACGTGGTGGTCAGCAACGCGGCGGGCTCCGTCACCAGCCCGGCGGTGGAGGTGAAGGTGGTGAGCGCCAGCGGCCCCTGGAACCAGGACCTGAAGATCGCCGTGGGCGCCGATGCGGACCACTTCGGCGTGCCCTCGACCTTCGTGGCCCAGGCCGGCGTGGTGAGCCTGGCCCGGCGGACGAACGGCCAGCTCATCGCGGTGTTCCAGTGGTTCCCCTTCGCCGACCCGGCCGCCTTCGATCTCGTGGCCGCCTGCTTCTCCAGCGACGGCGGCCGCACCTGGACGGCGCCGAAGAGCCTCACCTTCACGGGCCTGCCCGCGGGCTATCAGCGCCCCTTCGATCCCACCCTCGCCGTGCGCGAGGACGGCAGCCTGCGCCTCTACTTCACGTGCAGCCCCGCCGGGCCGAACCCGGTGAACGGCTTCTGCAGCGCGACCTCCACGGACGGGCTGACCTTCACCGTGGATCCGGGGCAGCGCTTCTACCCCGGCCGCAGCACCGTGGACTGCGCGGCCCTCCTCTGGAACGGCCAGTGGCACCTCACCTCGCCCATCGGCGCGCCCCAGGAAGGCGCCTACCACGCGGTCAGCGCCGACGGTCTCGCCTTCACGCGCCTCGCCGACATCCCCAGCGTGAACGGCGTGAACTGGACCGGCAATCTCGTGGCTGTGGGCAGCACCCTCCGTTTCTACGGCTCCCCGGGCCCGGGCCTCTGGTACGCCGCCACCCCGGACGGGCTGGCCTGGTCCGCGCCGGTGAGCCTCGGGATCCAGGGCGGGGATCCGGCGGTGGTGGAGGCGGAGCCCGGCCGCTGGTTGCTGGTGTTCACGGGGCCGCGGTCCTGAGGCACGAGCCGTCCCGGGTGCGACAGGAGTAGCATGGGCCATGTCCCATCGACCCGCGCCCGCCTTCGACGAGACTCGCGCCCGCGCCGTCCTCCGGGACCTGCTCCTGGCCTTCGGAGAGGATCCGGATTCCCCGGAGCTGGCGGAGACCCCCGCGCGGGTCGCCGAGTTCTGGAAGGAACGCCTGGCCGGCGCCGCCGCCGACCTCGCCGCCGAGCTGCAGCCCCTGCCCGGCGACCTGGCCCCCGTGCCCGTGATCCTCGAGCACATCCCCTTCGTCTCCACCTGCGAACACCACCTGGCGCCCTTCGAGGGCACGGCCACCGTGGGCTACCTGCCGGGGGAGGGCGGCACCGTCGGCCTCAGCAAGCTGGTGCGGGTCGTCCAGGCCTTCGCCTGGCGCCTCCAGGTCCAGGAGCGCCTGACCCGCCAGATCGGCGAGGCCCTGGCGCAGCACCTGAAGCCCAAGGCCTGGGCCGTGAAGCTCGTCGCCACCCACACCTGCATGAGCCACCGCGGC
>JBGASS010000370.1:0-2957 GCA_044229555.1 Holophagaceae bacterium | reverse complement strand
AGGGCTTGAAGAATAGGGTGGGATCAGGGGCGGCCTGGGCCTTGAGCACGTAGTGGGCGACAAGCAGCGCCCCCACGATCTGGATGGCCGTGGACCACTGGGTCACCACGGAGCCCCGCAGCTTGTCCGACATCCAGCCGCCGATGGGTCGGATGAGGCTGCCCACCAGGGGGCCGAGGAAGGCGAACACGGCCGGGTTCGGCGCCGCAGGGTTCACCGCGCCTCCGGCCAGCTTGCCGAACACCACCTTGATGAGCAACGGGAAGGCCTCTGAATATCCGATGAAGCAGCCGAAGGTCATAATGTAGAGCAGGGACATGACCCAGGAGTGCTTCATCCCGAAGATGGAAAACTGCTTGTCCAGGCTGGCCTTGATCTTCCCGGGCAGGAGCTTGAGGAGGCCCAGGCACACGAGGATCGCCAGGACCACCAGCCCGAGCTGGGCGCCCAGGGAGAGCTTCGGGGCCTTCACCAGGATCCACGCCACCAGCCCCGCCGCGGCGAAAGCCAGGGCGTGCAGGCCCAGGATCTTGCCGACAGCTGCGGAGGTGGGCTCGCTGTCGTGGGCCGGCAAGTTGTCCATCTTGAACCAGGAGGCGAGGCCCAGCACCAGCACCAGGGGCACCCAGACCAGCGCCCCGTTCTGCACATAGATCGCCTTCTGGGTCGCCGCCACGAGGTGCGGCGCCCCGGCGAGGCTGCCGAACATGGCGCTGGCCATCACCGCCGGGACCAGGAACTGCATAAGGCTCACGCCCAGGTTGCCAATGCCCGCGTTGAGGCCCAGCGCGAGGCCGGAAAGCCTTTTGGGGAAGAACCCGTTGATGTTGGACATGGACGAGGAGAAGTTCCCACCGCCCACCCCTGACAGCACCGCGAGGACCGCGAAGGTCGCGAAGGAGGTGGTGCGGTCCTGCAGGGCGATGCCGGCGCCGAGGGACGCCCCCAGCAGCAGCAGCGTCGTCACCGCAACCACGTTGCGCCCACCAGCCAGGGCCACCATGAATGAATTGGGGATGCGCAGGGTGGCCCCGGACAGGCCCGCGATGCTGATGATGGTGAAGAGCTGGGCGTCGGTGAAGGGGAAGCCGGCCTCCTTCATCTTCACCGTCAGGATGCTCCAGAACATCCAGACGCTGAATGCGCAGAGGAGGCTGGGCACGGAGAAGGAGAGGTTGCGCCAGGCGACGGCCGCCCCCCCTTCAGACCAGAACCGTTCGTCCTCGGGTTTCCATTCCGTGAGCTTGGCCATGGAGTCTTCCTTAGTCGATGGATGATGGCATGCCGTGGCGGCGGTCATGGCCGAACTCGGCAATGGCCTTGCCGTGGGCGCCCACCCAGGTGCTCGTCCAGCGGCGGGTCACGAGGGCCAGCGCGACCAGGGAAAGGACCGAGAGGCCCCCGCCGGCCAGGAAACCAGGTGTGAAGGAGCCGGTGTACTTCATGCCAAGGCCCATCGCGTTGGGCAGGAAGCCTCCGGCCAGGGCGCCGATCTCGCCGATGAGGCTGCCCGCGACGGCGGTGCTGTCCCTGAATCGCAGGGGCACGAGCTGGAAAACGGCACCGTTGCCCGCGCCCATGGCGCCCATAGCCAGGGCCACCAGGGCCGCCATCATCCAGGGGCTCGAGGGCATCGTCGACGCGATTAGGATGCCAGTCAGGATCATGCCGCAAAGGAGGTAGAGGACGCGGATTCCGCCCAGATGGTCCGAGAGCCATCCGCCGAAGACCCGTAGGCCGCTGGCGGCCACCACGCCGATGGTCACGTAGACGCCCACGGACTGCTTGGGGATGTGGTAGTGGTCGTGGAAGAGGGTGGGCAGGAAGCTGGCGAGCCCGATGAACCCGCCGAAGGTCACGCTGTAGATGAGGTTGAAGATCCACGCGTCCCGGTCCACCAGGATCTTGAGGTAGTCCTTGAGGTGCTTCTCCTCCCGGTCGGGCGGTTCCTTGGCGAAGATCTGCAGCAGCACCATGGCGAGCACCATGGGGATCAGGCCCAAGAGGTAGACCGTGCGCCAGCCGAAGGCCAGGGCGAGCGGAGGGGCCGCGAGCATGGCGATGACCGTGCCGGAATTGCCCGCCCCGGCGATGCCCATGGCCAACCCCTTGTATTTCGGGGGGTACCAGCCCGAGCCCAGGGAGAGAGCCACCCCGAAGCTGGCGCCGGCCACGCCCAGGGCGATGCCCATGGCCAGGACGGCGCCCAGGGAGTTGGTAAAGAAATATCCGAAGACCAGGCAGACACTAATGACGGCCATCTCCAGCATCGCTGCGCGCTTGCGCCCGATGTACTGCGCCAGGATGCCCAGGGGGAAGCGCATGAGGGCGCCGGCGATCACCGGGACGGAGACCATGAAACCCTTCTGGGCCGGGCTCAGGTTGAACTCCTGGCTGATGAAGGGCGCCATGGCTCCGTTCACCACCCAGACGCTGAAACAGACATCGAAGTAGAGGAATGCCGTCAGCAGGGTGGGGAGGTGGCCGGCCTTCAGAAAATCCTTCAGATCGCGGATCGACGGCATGACGAAGTCCTCCACCAGGCGAGGGGCAGGTTGCTGGGGCCGGTCCGCGTCCTTGCAGGTGATCGGGTCCCCGGGTGGTTCCAAACCAAAAAGACAGCTTGGTCCGATTTCAAGGTTGACACACCTTTCAGACGCCTCAAGGTCCCTGTGGGAATCCTTGACCAAAATCACGTAGGTGTCTTTCCTACATTCGGCCTCCCCGCCGGCCGCCCTGTCACTTTGTCCCTATGGCCGACCTTCCGGCAGGCTCCATCAGCCACGCCTCCACCCCCGTAGGTCCCGCCAGGTCGGCGGGGAATCTTCGCATGGTCCGGTCCCTCCGTGGGCGCCTGGTCCTGCTGGCGTGTCTGGCAACCTTGCCCGCCTTCCTCTTCGTCCTCTTCGTCGCCACCCAGGAAAGGGGCGCGGCCCTGCGACGGGCCGAGAGCGAAA
>JBGASS010000369.1:0-2886 GCA_044229555.1 Holophagaceae bacterium | reverse complement strand
CGGGGAGGGGCCGCGGCATCGCCTCCAGTATGTCCCGCCTCCAGGGCCCGGAGCCGCTGCTTCAGGTCCATGGAGCCGAAGGCGCTGAAGCCCCCTTCGCTTTCCCGGGCCACCACCCGGTGGCAGGGGATCAGCAGGAGGACCGGGTTGGTCTTCACCGCGTAGCCCACGGCGCGGGCGGCGCCGGGCCGGCCCATGCGCAGGGCCACGTCCCCGTAGCTGAGGACCTCCCCGGGCCGGGTGCCCCGGAGCACTTCCGCCACCCCGGCCTGGAAGGGCGTGAGGACGGTGAGGTCGAGGGGGATGGCGGTCAGGTCCGCGGGGCGGCCCGCGAGGTGGTCGGTGATCCGGCGGACCGCCTCGAAGACCCAGACCGGCGCCGCGTCCGGCAGTCGGCCGTCGGCCTTGCTGGAGGCGCGGAATCGGAAGGCGCGCACGCCGGCCTCGGCCCAGGAGAGGGAGCAGGGGCCGAAGGCGGTGGCGAAGGTGAGGGCGTCCATGGCGTAGGATTCCAGGATGCGCTGGATGGGCATCGACCACGGCATGAAGAAAATCGGGCTCGCCTTCTGCGATGAGCTGGAGATCCTCGCCAGTCCCTTCGATGTCTGGCCCCAGGAGGGCGCGCCGACCCTGGATCGCCTCGCGCGCCTCTGCCGGGAGGAGGAGGCGTGCAGGCCTGGCCGTAGTACCTTCACCCTGCGAGACAGCACCGAGCGCCGCGGCGGCGCAGACGAGGCCCTCGCGAACTGCACCAGCCTGCTACTTCGCCGACGAGCACCCTCAGCGCGCCGAGGCGGGCGATGCTGCTGCGGAGCAGGGCGTGAAGCCGGGCGCCGAGCCCTGCTGGACGCGGCGGCGGCGGTACTCGCGGCCCCTTTCCTTGGAGGAGCGGCAACGGCCGGGAATCCCCGCGGCGGTTCCACTCAGGCGCCCGCGTGGACAACCGGGGCGAGGCTGGATAGAATGGGCCCCGACGCCTCCGTCCCGCCTGACTTTTCTGGAAAGCCCATGAGCCTGCGCTCCCTGCTCCACGCGGCCGCGGTGCCGCTTCTCGCGGGCCTGGCGGCCCTGCCGGGCCTCGCGCAGCCGCGCCCCACCAACAGCTCTTCCTCCATGCCAAGCCCGCGGTGGTGCGGATGTACTCCGGCTACGCGGGCCTGTGGCACTGGGGCGGCCAGGCCTGGCGCACCCAGTCCGTGAGCAGCGGCTCGGGCTTCATCCTGAACCCCGACGGCTACATCCTCACCAACGCCCACGTGGTGAGCGAGCATCCGGGAAGGAAGGTTGAGCCGGGCGGCGGACCCTGCTTTTCCAGCTGGCGGTGCAGGCCCTGCGCTCCCGGGGCCTCGCGGTGAACCAGGCCTCGGTGGTGCAGGCGGCCGGCGTGCTCGGCGGCCAGGCCAGCCTCGGCGAGTTCCGCCGGGTGAACGTGGTGGTGCTCCAGAGCGGCCGCCGCTTCCCCTTCGAGATCAAGTCCTTCGGCGCCCCCAGCGGCCAGGCCAGGGACCTCGCCACGGGCAAGGACGTGGCGGTCCTCAAGATCGAGGTGAAGAACGCGCCCACCCTGCGCATCGGCAACTCGGAGCACGTGCAGGTGGGGGACCGCATCTTCGTGATGGGCTACCCGGGGGCCGCGGACTCCTCCCTGCTGGACGCGAAGTCCGCCCTCGAGCCCACCATCAACGACGGCGCCATTTCCGCCAAGAAGACGTCCGCCGACGGCGCCCCCATCCTGCAGACCAACACCAGCGCCACCCACGGCAACTCCGGCGGCCCCGCCATCACGGACAAGGGCGAGGTCATCGGCCTCCTCACCTTCCGCGGCGACACGGTGAACGGCCAGGAGGTGCAGGGCTTCAACTTCCTCGTGCCCACCAGCACGGCCCAGGAATTCCTCCGCCAGGCGGGGGCGGAGAACCGGGAGAGCCCCGTGGACCGGAAGTGGCAGCACGGCCTCGAAGCCTACTGGGGGGAGGAGTACCGGAACGCTTCGGACGACTTCAAGGAAGTGCTCGCCCTCTACGCGGACCACGCCGACGCCACCCGGCTCATCGCCGACTGCCAGGAGCACATCGCCCGGGGCGACGACAAGTCGGGCCTCGTGCTGCTGGGCTGGATGGGCGCCCTGGGCTGCGGCCTCGTGGCCCTGGTGGTGGGGGGCCTCATCCTCCTCGTGGTCATGATGCGGCGGAAGGCGGCACCCAAGCCCGCGGCCCGGCCGGCTCCCGGTCCGGCTCCCAGTCCGGCTCCCGGTCCGGCGCCCGCCCAGGCGCACCCGCCCGCGGGCCCGCCGATGAAGACCGAAGTCTTCCGGGGCGGTCCCGCGGGGGGCAGGCTGGTCTGCCTCGCCGGCCCCCTCAAGGGGCAGGAGTTTCCCCTGGAGCAGGGCCTCACCCTCGGCCGCGATCCCGCCCGGGCCCAGGTGGTGGTCCTGGACGCCCAGGTCTCGGGCCTGCACCTGTGGGTCGGGCCCCTGGCGGGCCGCATCGTCGTGCGGGATCCGGGCTCCACCAACGGCACCTTCCTGGAGGCGCGCCCCCAGGAGCGCGTCACCGAGGCTGAGCTGAAGGACCGGGACGTCCTGGTGCTCGGCGGCGCCGGCACCATCAAGTTCATGTACATGGCCTGAGGGACCGTCACGCCGGGCCCTTCCCGGGCACCGGAAGCCTGTACCGACAAGGAGATCCCATGCGCCTTTTTCCCCGCCTCGCCCTGCTGGCCGCCCTGGCCGTTCCTGCCTTCGCCCAGTCGATCGCCTTCGAGCCCGACATGAACCACACGGTGATCGGCTTCAAGGCCGCCACCCTCCTCTTCAAGGTGGACGGCACCTTCCGCAGGTGGCGCACGGACATCAGCGGGGATCCGAAGACCCTGGAGGGCGCTTCG
>JBGASS010000368.1:0-3005 GCA_044229555.1 Holophagaceae bacterium | reverse complement strand
CATCCACGCCAGCAGCTTCCCGATGAGCCGCTGCCCGCTGGGCCGCAGCCCAGTCGCTGCCTCCAGGGGAACGACGCAGTGGGCCAGGGCCTGGGCCGGGGTCATGGTGCCCCACTGCCGCGGGGAGGCCGCCTGGAGACGGTCCAGGCGCTGGAGGAGGGACTCGCGGTCGGCGGGATCGAAGAGGGTGGGCATGGGGGCTCCGGACTGGGCGTTCAGCGGGTTTCCTGGAGGGTGCGGACGCGGGTGTAGACGACGGGCTCGTCGGCCTTGGCGGCCTCGATCTCCGCGGCGCTGCTGCCGTTCTCCACGTAGGTTTCGCTGCGGGCGTAGGCGTCCTTGCCGCGCAGCTGGATCCAGAAGGCGTGCTGGTGGGCCTTGCCCTTCTCCTGGAGGTTGGCGCCGTCCCGGAAACGGAAGCGCAGGGTGTCGCCCTCCGACGAGGCCAGCTCCAGCCGCGGCACGTTGCCCTGGGGGCAGTAGTGGGAGGCCACCAGCGCCGGGCCGTCCAGGTGGTAGAGGGTCATGGACTCCCGCCCCGGCGCCAGGGCCCAGGTCTCCACCAGCACCGTGCCCCCGGCGCTGAGCCGGTAGGTCACCCGGTGCACCCGCCCGTTGGCGAACTTGCCTTCCCACTCGCCGATCAGGGCGCTGAGTTGTTGGAAGGCCTTGGCGGCGTCGGGGGCGGGCGGGGCGGCGAAGGCTGGGAGGAGACAGAGAACGGGAAGGAGCAGGCGGCGGTGCAAAAGGGGCATCGGCGTTCCTTGGACGAGACGGAAAGTCTAGCGGCAGCCCGGGGCTTCAGTCCGCAGGCTTGCGCGCCGGCATCACGAACTCCGGCAGCACCACGATGTGGCATTCCGCCGCGGCCAGCCGCTGTCGCATCAGGGGCTGGTACTCCGGCGACTCGTACCAGGCCCGCAGGGCCTCCTCCGACGGCATCCGCAGGATCACCGTCCGCGCGAAGGGCCAGGCGCCTTCCAGGGGCTGGGGGTCGTCCTGCAGCGCGAGGACTTCGCCGCCGTGCTTGAGGAAGAGGGGTAGGAAGGCGCGGACGTAGCGGTCGTAGGCTTCGCGGTCGTGGATGCGCATGTTGTTGATGACGTAGATGGACATGGCGGCTACGGGAAGGACCGGCGAGACGGCTATTCGATCTGGTTCGCGAGGCGGTGCTTGTATTCCGTGGTCAAGTCGTCCGGCGTCAGACGGCCGGGGCCGAAGAGGGCCTTGCCGTGATAGAAAGCCAACAGCGCCATGCCTCCAATGATTGTGCCGACGGGAAAGGCGGGAACGTAGAGCGCCGCGAAAACCATGCCCGGAATGCGCGCCCAGGCGGGCCGTGCCCAGCAGCCATAGACCATGAGGGCCAGCCCTAGCAGGAACGCGAAGGCGATGAGGGAGACAACCTTGTCCTCCTTCCACAGGGTGAGCCCGAGGATCAGGGAGACGACGGCTGCGAAGCCCCAGAAGAACCCGATGACCCGGATGTTCGTGGAACGGTCCTTCAGCGTCTTGAGGTCCTTGGTGCTCATGTCGGCGAAAAGCAGCCGGGTCTGCGGCGGTGGGTGAAGTTCGGCGGTGGGCGGCGCGTAGGGGTTGTCGGTCATGGGTAGGTTCCGCTCCGATTGTAGTCGGGGTGGGAGGCCTGCCGCGGCTCAGGGCATCGTGCTTAGGACCAGGGTGTAGGTCGGCCTGTAGGGCGGCAGCACCTCTGGGGAGACGAGACTCAAGGCCACGTGCCCGTCCGGGACGGTGGGTGCGATTGTCAGGGTGGCGATCAGAGTCTGGATGTCCAAGGGAGTCTGGACGGCGGGCAGGGTTGTCGGAGCGAAGGATGCGGTGATGCCCTGGGCGAGGCTGATGTAGCGGGGGGACAAGGGACCGAGGTAGGACCCGCCGCACCAGCCTTGACTAGGCCGCTGGACCGAGTACTCGAGCACGAGAACCGTGGGGGTTCCAGCGGATCGCTGGGCGGGGATATCGAAGAGGATCTGCCCAGCGAACGGAGTCCCGCTGACCTTGGTCACGGGGGCGTAGGGCGGTGCAGCTGGTGGAATATCACCGCAGTCATCGGAATGGCCGCCGCTGGTGCAGGCCGCGAGGGCCAGAGCGAGGAGGAGGGCCGGGAGGGATTGGCGTTGGCTTCGCATTGAGTGGAACGCCTGTCTTCAGAAGAGGTATTGGATGGTGACGACCGCACCATGGAGGGAGTTGGCGCCCAGTTCCATGCCCCACCGGGCATGGATGGGGAAATGGAATGAAACACCGCCACCAGCCACAAACCCGGTGCGATCAACCATGTGGTATCCGCGCCCATTGTATCGATTCTCGGAATAGCTGGTGTAGTACTCCCGCTGCCCGGCCGAGGCCACGAAAAGCACTTTTGTTCTGGGGCTCGGACGGAATCCGACACCGAAATCCAGGGATGCGTATGAATCGCTCTTCCCGATCACTTCGAGGCCGTAATTTGGTTTACGTTCGTCGACTTTTTTACCCACAGCGCCAGAGCCTTGGGCTGCGTGGCCGAGCTGGTACACGAGGTGCTTGCCGCCCAAGTGCAATCGAGTTGGAAGGCCTGGTTCGAGCTGTAACCCATTCCGACGGATTGAGATCGGAGGGTGAGAGGCGTTGCCAGGACCAGGGCCACACACGTCAAGCTGTGGACCATCGGGGCTCCAATTTAGTTGACCGGCGTTAATGCGAAGCAACCTGCAGACCTGGCCAGTTCATGGGTTCATTGATGAATTCAGTAACAAGCTGTTGGAAGTCTCAGGCGCCATCATCGGTTGTGCCCTGTTCGGGGGTCAGTCCCTCTTCGAGACGTACCTTTCGGAATTCCTTGAGCACCTGATTACCTAATTTAGTCAGACTCCAGTAGTCGTCTTGGTCCTTCACTGAGTGCTTTTTCTTGGATGGCTCTACCAAGCCCAGTGCGGCGAGATCCGCTAACCACTCGGAAACAATATTTGAGCCGATGGGCCACTTAGTGAAATAGCCTGTTCCAA
>JBGASS010000367.1:0-3020 GCA_044229555.1 Holophagaceae bacterium | reverse complement strand
CTGGCCGATCCCGAATGGCTCTCCTTCCTCTTCGAGCTGGAACGCTGCGAGGCGGGCCACGCCCTCACCTACCTGCGCATCGCCGAGGAGCGCTTCGGCGGCGCCGTTCCCGGCCGCCTGGACGCCTGGCTGGACTGGGAGGCGGAGGTGTGCCGGGGCCTGCCGCACCGCAGCGTGGTGCATTGATCAGGCTCCGGGCTCCAGGCCTCAGGCTGCGTTGTCGATTCCGGCATGACAGGGCTCCCGGCGCATCCCGTCCTTCAAGGGCGGTTGATGCTCCGCCGCCCGGGTCCGCCGGTTCCAGCAACACAGCCCGAAGCCTGAAGCCCGGAGGCCGTTTGGGCTAGGCTAGAGGCATGTCCCAGAACGTCGCGCCGGGGAACGACACCCTCATCCCCGTCTTCAGCCCGGAACGCCTCGGCCTCACCGAGGGCACCGACGCCCGCTTCCGGGGCGCCCTGGAGCGCATCGCCGCGGAGGGCGAGCTGAAGGCCAAGCTGCTGCTGGCGGCCCTGGACCATTTCGCGGCGCGGGGCTTCGACGGCGTGCAGGTGAAGGAGGTGGCGGAGGAGGCCGGCGTGTCGAAGCCGACCCTCTACTACCACTTCGGCAGCAAGGAAGGCCTCTTCCGCCAGCTCTGCCTGGTGGCCCTGGCGGTGACGGAGCAGCGCCTGCGGGACATGGTGGCCCCCCACCTGGCCTCGAGGCCCGAGGGCGCCGAAGCCATCCGGGCCTCGGCCCTGAAGCTCTCCGCCTCCTACGTGGACCTGCTCATGGAGCTTCCCCAGTTCACCGGCTTCATCCTGCGGGCCATCGCGGTGCCGGGGCCCGATTCCACCTTCCGCGACCTCATGCCCCTGGTGGAGCGGGCGCTGAGCCCCCTGGGGCTCTACGTGCACCACGTCTTCGGCAGGGACTTCGAGCAGGCCCGCAAGGAGGTGATGGTCTACACCGCCATCTTCGGCGCCCTCCTGGAGGAGCATTTGCGGCGGCCGGACTATGCCATCGACGGCGCGGAGATCGCCTGGGCGGTGGACCGCTGGCTGCGGGGCATCCAGGGGGCCTGACGATGGCATTGGATTCAGGAGGACGGCGTGGGGGCCTTGAGATCCCTGGTTGCGGTGGCGCTGGCGATGGGGAGCCCGGCCATGGCCGCTGAACCCGCGAAGAAGGCGCTGGCGCCCATCGCCGTGGTGGTCCGGCCCCTCGATCTGGCCCAGCACGAGCTGCAAGTGGAGCTCACCCTTCCGGCGGAGGCGGTGAAGGCGGGCGCGGTGGCGGCCATGGCGGCGTGGACGCCGGGCTCCTACCTCATCCGCGACTACGCGCGCTTCGTGGACCGGGTGGAGGCGCAGGCCGAGGGCGGCGCCGCCTACGCGCCGGCAAAACTCGACAAGCAGCGCTGGCGCATCGCGCCTTCGAAGACCGCGGTGACCCTGCGCTACCGCCTCTTCGCCAACGAGCTGAGCGTGCGGACGAACCACGCGGACGGCGGCCACGCCTTCCTCACCGGCGCCGCGGCCTTCCCCGGCCTGGAGGGCCAGCCCCAGCGCCCCTACGATGTGCGCTTCGAGGGCTTCCCGCAGGGCTGGACCGTGGCCACGGCCCTCCCCCTGGTCCGGGGCGCCTACCGCGCGGCGGACTTCGACACCCTGGTGGACAGCCCCTTCGAGCTCGGCGAGCTGCGCCTCCGGCGCTGGGAATCCCTCGGGGCGAAGTTCGAGTTCGCCTTCCAGGGCGCCCACAATGGCGACGAGGCCCGCATCGCCGAGGGCGCCCGGAAGATCGTCGAGGAGATGGGCCGCCTCTTCGGGGGCTTCCCCTTCGACCGCTACGTCTTCCTCCTCACCTTCAGCCCCAAGGCCGGCGGCGGCCTGGAGCACCGGAACAGCACGGCGCTCCTGGGCGACCCCTTCATGTTCGACAAGGCGGACGGCTACCACCGGATCTTCGGGCTCATCTCCCACGAGTTCTTCCACGTCTGGAACGTGAAGCGCATGCGGGACCCGGTCCTCGGCCCCTTCGACTACGGGAAGGAGAGCCACAGCCGCCTGCTGTGGTTCCATGAGGGCTTCACGGACTACATGGACAACCTGCTGGCGATGCGGGCGGGGGTGATGCCCTGGGCCTTCGTGGCCCGGGAGTGGGCCCAGCGCTGGACGGAGAACCTCCAGCGCCCCGGCCGCCGGGAGCAGAGCGTCAGCGAAGCCAGCTTCGACGCCTGGACCCGGCACTACAAGCCCACGGAATTCACCCCCAACAGCACCGTGGGCTACTACGACAAGGGCTCCCTGGTGGGCCTCATGATGGACGCGCAGATCCGCGCCGGCAGCGGCGGGAAGGCCGGCCTGCCGGAGCTCTTCGCCCTGCTGTGGAAGCGCATCGGCGACGGCCCCCTCACGGACGGCGCCATCCGCGACGCCTACCGGGAACTTTCGGGGCAGGACCCGGCGCCCTTCTGGGACGCCTTCGTGGACGGCCGCGCGGAGCTCGACCCCACGGTCGTCCAGCAGGTCGCGGGCCTGAAGTTCGAGGCCAAGGCCCCCTGGGAGCTGCTCTCCCCGGAGGAGCAGAAGGATCCCGACGCCGTGCTGCGGGCCAAGGCCTGGACCGGCCTGGTCTTCGCCCCCCGGGGGAACGGCGCCGACGCGCCGGTGGTGCAGAACGTGCTCCCGGAGTCGCCGGCCTTCCGGGCGGGGCTCAGCTACGGCGCCGAGATCCTCGCGGTGGACGGCTGGCGCACCCCCACCGCCGCCGAAGCGCAGCGCCGCCTGGCGGACGCCTGCACCCGCAGCGCGGAGGTGCTCTTGCAGGAGCGCGGCCGGGTGCGCGCGGCGAGGGTGGAGGTGGTGGAGAACCCCACCCGCACCATCCGCATCGTCCCCGATCCCGCCGCCACGGAGGCCCAGAAGGAGGCCTTCCGGGCCTGGACGGGCCAGCCCTTCCCGGCGGCCCAGCCCCCCGCGCTGCGGCCCCGCCCCGCCGCCGAGCGGCCGGTCCCGGAGGGCGACCACGGACCC